>JAYEJQ010000053.1:0-10263 GCA_034660735.1 Patescibacteria group bacterium
ATAATAAATAATTTAAAAAGTTTTAAGTATGATTAAAAAATATATAAAAAGAAAAATTTATCTTAAAAGGAATTAAACATTTTCATATCAGAGATTTTTTATCCTTGTTTTAAATAAAAATAAAAAAACAACGGGTTGATAACCCGTTGTTTTATTTTTATTAAAAGATTTTTCGTATTCGCGCCGTCGCAGTCTCCGATATTGACTGCGACGAACGCATCTTATAGCCCGCAGTCCCTCAAGGAGATACTGCGAAGGAGTCAAACTTTTGCGTATTTCGTATAACGTTTCGGTATATGTGATGTCCAGCAGACTCCGCCTTAAAAAATTTAAAGGTCTGCTGGATATGGGTGAAACGAACACTGCGATAGCAGGGAGTGTAACCACATATACCGTATTATACGATGTTGGCTTTCCATTTTTATCAATTAATTGGGCTATTTGTTATTCCAGTCAAGGAACGCTCTAATAAATCCAAAACTCTCTTTTGGTATACTTTCTCTTCTTTATCAGTAGGATGCACGGATATTTCTTTTTGTAAGGTAATCAGACAAAACAAGGATAGACGGGAAAAAAATTGCTGTTCTGTAAAATTTCGGCCTGTTAGATAAGTATCTACAAAGCCTGCTTTGTTGAGTGGGTGTAGGTCGTAAACAGGATATTTTGCAATTCCCATGAGCGGGTCTCGGAGCTTGGCGTTTTCAAAATCCAAAAAACCTACAATTTTTTCCCCGTCGGTCAGAAAATTTGCTGGTTGGTAATCCCCGTTGGTAAAGATAAGAGAGGTCGAAATTTGGCGCAATACAGGAGTTAAAAAATCTACAACTTCCTTAAATATTTTTTCTGAATTCCAAGGCGGTTTTTCTGTTATTGCGTTCAATTCGTCCATGAGCGTGTAAGACGGAAGTTCGTCTCCAGCGTCCTTGCTGATTTTTTCCGTAATGTTTTCTAAAGTGGTAAGTGCTTCAAGTAGAAGTTTTTTTGCTTTTTTAGCGTGAGCTTTGGAATTCATGCTAAAAAGCTGTAGATTTTCTCCTTCCAAGAACGATAACAACATCATGCCATTTTTTGGTTCAGCTAAAACTTTGGGAACTGGAATACTGTATTGCGCCAAAAGAGTAAGTACTGTTGCTTCCAGTTTAATACCGTATGAATTTTTATGGCGCACTTTTCGCAATACCACAAATTTCGATCCCTTATCCTTTGTTTTTACTTTCACTTTGATAGGGCAGGGAAGATTATAATTATCAAAGTAGTAAGATTCTTCAATAACAGCGCCTTCTGGGAAGGTTGATAAAATGAAATCCTTTTCGGTCTGAGAAAGATCAACCAGCAAATTTTCCTTAGCACGAAATCCTTTCATAGAAATAGTCCAAATAATTGATTTAATAAATAAAAATGGAAAGCCAATTTCGTATAACTCGTTATTATGCGTAATTAATGAATGTTAATAGCGAAAATTTATGTATTATTATGCGTAATAAAAATATTGAACGCGTCTTATATAGTCGCAGTCATCTAACGTGGATATTAAGCAAATCTAATTTTATCTCCCATTATAACTATTGTTTTTAAAAGGAGGTCTGTTGTTGTTGCTCAAATTTTCTGGACGCGGCTGAGTTGCTTTTAATGAAAGATTAACTCTGCCCATTTTATCAATCTCAATAACCTTTACTGGAATAACATCGCCGAGTTTTACTACATCGCCAACTTTTTCAACGCGGTTATACGCCAATTCTGAAATATGAACCATTCCGTCTTGGTTCGGCAGAATATTTACAAAAGCGCCAAAATCCATAATTTTTACCACTGTTCCTTTAAAAGTTTCTCCGACTTTTGCTTCGCGGACAATATCTTTAATCCAATTAACCGCCTTCTTTGACGATTCTTGATCTGTTGAGCAGACGAATACTGAGCCGTCGTCTTCAATATCAATATTAACTCCTGTTTCGTCAATGATTTGGTTAATCATTTTTCCGCCAGGACCGATAACGCTCCTGATTTTATCAGGGTTGATTTTAAACGATGTAATTCGCGGAGCGTAAGGGGACATTTCTTTTCTCGGCTCTGGAATTTCGTTTTTTATAACTTCCAAAATATTTTTTAAAGCATCTGCTCCTTGCTTTAACGCCTCGCGGATTATTTCAGAATTCAACCCGTCTGTTTTCGTGTCTAATTGAATTGCCGTAATGCCGTCTTTTGTTCCAGCTACTTTAAAATCCATCCCGCCTTGTCCGTCTTCTAAATCTTGAATATCTGTAATAACCTGCCATTTGCTCATATCTTTATTTGACGCAAGCCCGATTGCAATTCCCGCAACAGCTTTTTTTATCGGAACACCAGCATCCATTAGCGACAAGGATGATCCGCAGACCGAAGCCATTGAACTTGATCCGTTTGAAGAAAGTGTTTCGCTCACAACTCTGATTGTGTATGGGAATTCCTCCTTGCTTGGAAGAACAGGCCATAACGCTTTTTCAGCAAGCGCGCCATGCCCGATATCCCTTCTGCCCGGACCGCGCATAAAACCAGTCTCGCCGACAGAAAATGGAGGAAAATTATAATGATGCATATATCTTTTAGTAGAATCGCCCTCAATACCTTCCAAAATCTGCTCGTCGCCAGGACCGCCAAGCGTAACAATTGAAAGCGCCTGAGTCTGCCCGCGATCAAACAACGCTGATCCGTGTGTTCGCGGTAATATCCCGACTTCCGCCCTAAGTCTTCTGATTTCATTTATTTCGCGTCCATCAACTCTTTTTTTCTCATTTAAAATCGCCTCGCTCACAGCCGCTTCGGTTTCTTTGTCAATCTTTTTTAATGCCGCTTTTATCTCATCTTCCTCCAGATTTTCACTTCGCAAAAATTCTTCAGCCGCTTGTTTTAATGCTTCAACCTGCTGTTTACGTTTTGATTTTGTCGCGAGAGATTTGTCAAAAAGATATTTATTTAAATTATCTTCTAAAAATTTTTCTAAAATCGGCTCCCATTCCTGTTTTTCTTCCTCTAAAATTTCAACTTTTTCAAAAGTAGGGAACTGATTCTTGATTTTATTTATAAATTCAACCACAGGAGCGATTTGTGTTTTAGCGAACTCTATCGCTTTAAACATATCGTCTCCGCTAATTTCTTCAGCGCCAGATTCAATCATAATGACTTTTTCAGCGGTTCCCGCAACAATTAAATCCAAATCGCCTTTCTCTCTTTCTTCGCAAGTAGGATTAACAATAAAATTGTTGTCAATTCTGCCGATGCGGACGCCGCCAATAGGACCTGCCCAGTTAATCGGCGATGTTGACAGCGCTATAGATGCGGCTATCAATCCGACAATAGCTGGAACATTTTCTTGATCTACCGACAAGACGCTTAAAATGACCTGAATATCATTGCGATCTTTGTCGTTAAATAATGGTCTTATAGTGCGATCAATCATTCTTCCGTTAAGTATCGCCTCGTCTGTCGGCCGCCCTTCTCTTTTAATAAAACGCGATCCTTTAATTTTTCCGGCGGCGTATAATTTTTCTTCATAATCCACCATTAAAGGGAAATAGTTAATTTCCGCGCGTTTGTTTTTAGATCTTACGACTGTTGCTAAAACAACAGTATCGCCGTATTGAAGCCGAAAAGAACTGTCGGCTTGGTTTGCCATCTTGCCTGTTTCGGCAATAAGTTTTCGTCCAGCCCACTCCATTTCAAAAGTAGAGACATTTTGTTTCTCTGACATAAATTTTTGACTGCTGGACAATAGGCGTCAGTTTATGATTTTTTTAAATTCATAAACTAAATGTCTATAGTCCAACTGTATTTATTAGACTTGCGCGCAAGTCTATTGAATTAATTTTTTTATTATTCGCTGTCTTCGCTTTTAATAACATCGTCTTCTTGCTTGATTTCGGTTATATCTTCAGGATCCAAGTTTTCTTTTTTAATTACTTTAATTCCCAATCGTTCAGCTATTTTTTGCATACTTTCAGGATTTTCCTTTTGCAGATATTTTATCATTTTTCTTCTTTCTGAAAGTTTTTTTAAAAGTCCGCGGCGCGAGGAGAAATCGTGGCGGTGGCTTTTTAGATGCGAATTTAAATCATCTATCTCTTTGCTCAAGATAGCTATTTGCACTTCAGGAGATCCTGTATCTGTTTTGTGAACCTGGAATTTTTTGATGATATTCTCTTTAACTTTTTTATTAAGCATAATTGTTCGCTATCTGCTCAGCTGATTTTATGTTTATATAATTAGACAAGTCTATTGTAAAATAAAAAATGCCGAACAGAAGTATTATTAAATTATAATCCAACACTATCACGAGTTTAAAAATTTGTAAACCCTATGCGTAAGACTGGATTGATTTAGTGTTGGGCTGAAATAAATTTTACGCGGTTATTTTTTTTCGCGCGACAGACATCTTTTCAATGTCTTTTTTTGTTTTAATAAACACAGTTTTTCCTTGTCCGCCGTGCGCTTCTACAATCTCTTTTCCCTCCTGATCAAAAAATGTGTTCAGTTTCAGTTTTAAATTTTTAATGTTTGGCTGGATGAATTCTATCGTGTCTTTCGCGAAAATCGCGTTATGAATTTTCATATAAATTCCGTTTTTTGTTTTTTCTACAACTTCGCCGACAAATTGATAATCTGAAATTTTATGCGCCGCGTCGTATTTTTGCTTTACCGCTTCGTTGCCTAAAAGAAATCCGTCAGTATAATCGCGATGAGTTAACGTTTGCAATTCCGCGTATAATTTATTCAACTTCTCTTTTTTGCCAGCTGTTTTTTTTAAATCCATTGCTTCACGATAAATTTTGCAGACCATTGCGATATAAAAAACGCTTTTTGCCCGACCTTCTATTTTAAAAGACGAAACCCCGGCTTTTTTCAAATCGTCTAAATATTTAATAAGGCATAAATCTTTAGAGTTTAGAATGTAACTTCCGTTTTTGTCTTCCTCAATAGGAAAAAACTCGTTTTTTCTTTGCTGCTCTTCTAAAAAATATTTGTATTGCCAGCGACATGGCTGCGCGCAATCGCCAAGATTGGCGTCCCTGCCTGTTAGATACGAGCTTAATAGGCATCTGCCAGAATAACTCATACAGATTGCTCCGTGGACAAAACATTCTAATTCCATTTTAGGGACCTTTTTATGAATTTTAGTTATTTCAAGCAGAGACAGTTCTCGCGCTAAAATTATTCTTTTCACTCCTTGCCGCAGCCAGAATTTCGCTGCTTGCCAATTTGTACAGTTTGCCTGAACGCTTAAATGAACTGGTATTTTTGGGCAATATTTTTTTATCAATTCTAAAATTCCCGGATCTGAAATTATAATTCCGTCTGGCTTGATTTTATTCAGTTGCTTTAAATGCTCGCGGATTTTTTTTATATGCTTGTTGCGAGCGTAGATATTAAGAGTGATATAAATTTTTTTGTTTTGAGCCCGCGCGCATTTAATAATTTTATTTATATCGCTTTTAGTAATTTCGTTTATCCGAACCCTTAATGAAAAATCCGGAATTCCCAAATAGAGCGCGTCAGCGCCGAAAGTTAAAGCGTATTCTGCTTTAGCGATATTTCCCGCTGGCGCTAACAATTCAATTTTTTTGTTTTTAATCATAAATTTACTATAACAAATTTTGACATATAAGCAAAATAGTTTATAATTTTAAGTATAAATATAAATTTTAGAAATATGCGCAATAATAAATCAAATAAGTTTTTATTAGCAGTATTATTTTTTTTCGTATTTATTTTTATTTTTTCTTTTCAGGCGACAGCAACTGGCGAAACAGATTTGTATTTTTTTTGGGGTGACGGATGTCCGCATTGCTCTAACGCAAAACCTTTTTTAGAAAAGTTAAAGACAGAATATCCTAATTTGAATATCAAGTCTTATGAAATTTACAAAAATGAAGATAATAAAAAACTGTTTGCCGCGTTAGGAGATGTTTATGCGGAAGATATTCGCGGAGTGCCCGCGTTTTTTATAGGCGATGATGCTTTCGCCGGATACACGGCATCTATGAACAGCTATATTCGCCAGTTGGTTGAAAATTGCGTAATAAATAATTGTGAATCACCGATAGAAAAATTAAACAAAAAAAAATTTGTTAATATTAATCAAAATAGCAATCAAAATAACCAAACAGGTCGTTATAATACAAAATTAAATTCTCCTGAAAAATCAGAACAAGACAGTAATATTAAATTTATTTTTTTATCAATATTTATTGTTTTGATCGCATCTTTTATTTTTTTAAAAAAAATTAGAAATAGTAAATAATTTTATGCCTGTAATTCAAGGAAAAAAAATTATAGGGCTGGCGGTTCAGACCGAATCAGGCGAATCGCTTGGAAAAGTTTATGATTTTGAACTTGACGCGGATTCGCAATTAGTCGTTAAATATCATGTTAAGGAAAGTTTAATAAGGGAACTGTTTGATAATAAACTTATTATTTATCGCGATCAAGTAGTTTTAATTAACAATGATAAAATAGTTGTTGATGATGGAGTTGTTAAAAAAAAAATTAAGAAAGGCGCGGAAATGACAGCGTCAATATAATCGGGATTATGCCTATTTTAGCAAAAAATAGAAAAGCGCTGTATGATTATGAAATTTTAGAAAAGATTGAAGCAGGCATAGTTTTGTCTGGAGCAGAAGTAAAATCCGCAAAGGCAGGCATGGTAAATTTAAAAGGGAGCTATGTATCTTTTATAAAAGATGAGCCGTTTTTAATGAGCGCTCATATAAGCCGATATAAGCCAGCAGCGACGCGGCAAAAATTTTACGACCCAGACCAAAAACGAAAATTGTTGTTAAATATGAAACAGATAGGTCGCCTGCGCGGCAAAATTAAATCGCAGGGCTTGACAATAGTCCCAATTTTAGTATATACTAACCGTAATCTGATAAAAGTTGAAATCGCATTGGTTCGCGGAAAAAGAAAATACGAAAAACGCGAGATTATAAAAAAGAGAGATATTGACAGAAGGTTGAGAGAGAAGATGAAAGTATAAAGTTATTATGTTTTTACGAGGAGTGAATAGGGCGATAACGGAATAAGCAATGAAGTAATTTTAAGAATAAGCACCAAATTCAAAATTATAAATTTCAAATAAATTCAAAATTCAAATATTCAAAATTTTAAACGTTTTAGATTTGTGATTTTGGTAATTGTAATTTATTTGTTATTTGTAATTTTGAATTTGTAATTTACAATTTTGGGGATGTATAGTTTTCGATGAAAAGTTCCTTTAAAAATGGCAAATCAAGTTGCTAAACTTGTTAAAAATTAGCAAATCAAATTAAGTGCAAACTTAGTTAAAAAAGTTAAAACCGCGATCGCTTCTGCTTTTGCGGTTCCAAGCTTTTCCGCAGTCGCTGTATAAACATAGGCTGCCATCAGATGCTGATTTCTGCTAAGCGATAATCTGGTGCCATATAGCAGGATCGGCGGCAATATTTTTTCTTTTGGTATGCCGCTTAAATAAAAAAGAAAAAAGTAATATTATTTTGTCTGTTTTAAAAATATTATTTCAAAATTAAACAGGATAAATTTGTAGATCATTTTTAAAAAATTTTTTAGACAGGGGCGCGAATCCCCTCATCTCCACAAAGAGTATTTAAACATTTAAACATTTAAACATTTAAACATTTAAATTGTTATCCTGCCCCGTCGCTCGCGAGCAGCGGGGCAGAATGATAGTTATTTTTGTTTTTAATATTTAGACTTTGACAATTTTTTTGTAGGAATTTTTACAAAAAAATTGTTGAAAATAAAAAAAATTTTAATCAATGCGTTGTACTAGAAAAAAATCTAAAAAGATAGTTCAAAAAAAATTCAGAGTTGATAATAAAATTTTTGCGTCAAAAGTGAAACTGATTGACGGCGATGGAAAATTTGTCGGAATTATAGACACTTTAGAAGCGATAGAGATGGCGCATAAAAAAAATTTATCATTAGTTGAAGTTTCTCCGAAAGAAGATCCTCCGATCGCTAAAATTTTAGATTACGGCAAAATGCAATACAAGAAACAGAAAGACGCGAGAAAACAGAGAGCGCAGCAGAAAAAAGCGGAAACAAAAACAATAAAACTCTCTTTTAGAATCGGCAAGCATGATTTAGATTTCCGCGCGAAGAAAGCGAAAAATTTTCTTTTAGAAAATAATAAAGTAAAAATAGAATTAGTCCTCAAAGGCAGAGAGCGGCAGCATACGGATTTAGCTTTTCAGATAATCAGAGATTTTGTTGAAGAATTAAAAGATGAAAAATATAGTATTATAACCGAACAGCCGATAAAAGCGCAAGGCGGAAGGCTGTCAACAATTATTATTTATAAAAAAAATTAGAATGAAATTAAAAACAAACAAAGCGGCGGCGAAGAGATTTAAGCTCACAAAGACTAAAAAGATTATCAAAAGAACAACTGGGCAGGATCATTTCAATTCACGAGAGCGCGGAAACACAACACGCAATAAACGTCGCGATAAAAAGATTTTAAATAAAGCAGATACAAAAACTATTAAAAGGATGATTACGCAGTTTTAAGTTTTTTTGTTATTTTGAAATAAATTTGGAATGGCAAGTATTTTAGACTTTTATAAAAAAGTTGTTAAAATAATTTTGTCGTCCTGAATTTAGTTCAGGATCTGTAATTGTAATTCGTTACGTTATGTTTAAGAGGAGTAAATCATATTATTAACCAAATTATAATTTAGCAAAAAACAATGACAGACCCGCCTGCCTTAATGCAAGGCAATCTGGCAGGCCCTGAAATAAATTCAGGGTGACAGATCTGCGGGAGCGGCAGGAAACTTATTTAGCAGTTTCATAATTAATAAAAACTAAAAAAATAAAACATATGCCAAGAGTAAAAAGAGGAACAACCCATGTTAAAAAAAGAAGAAAACTTTTAGCCAAAGTGAAAGGTTTTAAGTGGGGCAGGAAAAATCTTATTAAATTAGCCAAGACTGCCGCAACTAAAGCAGGAGCGCATGCTTATGCTGATCGCAAAAAAAAGAAGGCTAATTTTCGCAGTTTGTGGCAGATAAAAATCGGCGCGGCTGTCCGCGGGCAAGGATTGAGTTATTCTAAATTCATAGATCTGTTAAAAAAGAATAAGATTGAATTAGACAGAAAAGTTTTAGCAGGTTTAGCGCAGAATAATAGTTCGGTTTTTAATAAGATTGTTGAAAAAGTAAAAGAATAGAAAAAATTTAAACAGAAGCACAAATAAAAAAAACGGGAAAATTTTTCCGTTTTTTTAATTGACAATAAGCATTAAAACCTTTAAAATAAAATTAAAAGGGGATGTAGCGCAATTGGTAGCGCGTTTCCATGGCATGGAAGAGGTTATGGGTTCAAGTCCCATCATCTCCACCATATTGAATTAGCCGCCCGCCTGATTAAAAAAATTCTTTTAAAAAAAATCAAATATTCTTTAAGGTAGCGTAAATAACTGCTTATTGTTTTGAAACTATAATTTTTTAATTTTAATTCCTGTATAGTTTTTTTTAAAAATTATTGCATAATGTTTTAATTTTTTATATAATTAAGTTGAATACAATAATTATACATCAATAAAGGTCGATATTATACATTCAATTCGCATAAAAGCGAGTTATGTGAAATTTTATTTTAATTATTAAATTTTTAAAATTATGATTCAAATCATTTTAGTTGTCATTGCTATTGTTGCATTTTTTAAAGAAAGTATTTCTGTCACAAAAAATACTGAAATTACTCGCCCAAAAACTTTTATACTTGGTGGCTACGCCTTAATTGCCGCGCTAATAATGGGCAGTATTCCTAAATTAGCATTTTATTTAATACTTTCTTTCTTTTTTATTTTAGTTTTGATATTAAAAAAACAGAAGCAAATAAAAATTTAATAATTAAAATAAAACTTCACATAACAAAGCGATAAGCGGTTCCAAAAAATTTTTTTAACATATAATAAGGAGTAAAATTTTTTTTCGACCCAAATTTCAATTCTTTCTTTTCTTTATTAAAAATAATAATGTAGAAAGAATTGAAACTTCGTTTCATCGGAAAAGTTATACGAAATTTTTCGGTGGCAATATCATTTTTTAAAGCTACCTCAATAATAAAGACGATTTTAATAATTATTAATTTATTCATAAATATATGCAAGAAAAAAATGTTTCTATGGAAGACGCTTTTCAAGTGTGGTGGTTCATCTTCTGGAGAACCCTCCTCACTATAATCGGCGTTTCTCTCGTCCTCGGGGTTTTATTAAAAATCACGGGATTA
>JAYEJQ010000054.1:0-10176 GCA_034660735.1 Patescibacteria group bacterium
TTTTGATATTTATCCAATTGGTAACTTTTTTGTATCATTTTATGTAATTGTTGTTACATACGCCATACTTCGTTATCGCCTTATGGATATAACTGTCATCATTCGCAAAACCACTGTCTATTTTTTTACAATCATTTTATATTTATCCATATTATTATTAGCAATTTGCATAACAGCAAAAATCGGCGATATAAATATTCATTGGACGATAGTCTGGATGGCGTTTTGTGTTGGCGCGATACTGCTTACGCTATTTGATAAAATTAAATTATTTTTTACAAATTTATCCAACAAATATTTTTTTAGCGACATTGTTGACTACCAGCAGACAATTACCGAACTTGCGAAAAAACTGCCGAATGAAATTAGATTAGATAAAGTAGTTAATTTGATTATTAAAACTTTAATGGATGCAATGAAGCTTAACCGCGTCGGCGTTTTGCTGTTTAATAGTAAAACTTCTAAATATGAGATTATTAAAACAATCGGTTTTAATAAAAAAAATGGGATTAGCTTAATTACAAAAACATTTTTGGTTAACTATTTAAAAAATCATAAACAATTGGTCGCAACTCAAGAATTAGAATTTCTAAAGGAAGCGGCCAAAACAAAAAAAGAGGGGGTGGAATTGGAAAAACTGGCGAAAGATATGAATCATATTGAAGCGGGCTTATGCCTGCCGCTTTTCTCCGCTGATAATTTAATCGGGATTATTGTTTTGGGAAATAAAATCTCAAACGATGCTTACAGTAAAGAAGATTTAGAAATGCTAGAGATAGTCGCCAATCAAGCGGCTATAGCGATTGAAAACGCGCTGCTTTATAAGGAAGTGGAGGATTTTAATAAAAATCTACAAAAAAAAGTTGACGAACAAACCAAAGACATTAAAGATAAAACTAAAAAATTACACAAACTTTTAGCTATGCGCAGCGAATTTTTAAACATCACTTCGCACCAACTCAGAACTCCCGTTTCAGTAATTAAAGGTGTTCTTAGTATGATAAAAGAAGGGTCCATACCGAAAGAGAAAGAAAAGAAATTTTTAGATTCAGCGTTTCAGCGGACTGTAAAATTAAATGAAATTATTAACGACATTCTTGATGCGTCAGCTATAGACAGTGGAAAATTTGAAATTCGTCTTAGCCCTGTCGCTATTGAGCCAATATTAAAAAAAATTTATCAAGACAAAAATCAGGATAATTTAGATTTGAATAAAAAAATAAAATTGATTTTAGATCTGCCAAAAAAATCGCTGCCAGCGGTTTTATCTAATGAAAAATATTTAAAGCACATTCTGATTAACTTAATCAACAACGCTTTTCAATATACTATTAAAGGATCTATCGCAATTAAAGCGGAGTCCAAGAAAGACAAAGTTATTATTAAAATTATTGACACTGGCATAGGTATAGATAAAGATGATATTCCGAAACTATTCCAAAAATTCGGACGCGCAAAAAACGCAATCAGCACTTATACGGACGGATCTGGATTAGGGTTATTTATCATTAAAAAAATTGTTGACGAGCATAAAGGCGCGAAAGTATATATTGAAAAAACAGAATTAAACAAAGGCAGTGTTTTTGTTTTAGAGTTAGCAATTGCAAAATCGTAAAAAAATAGTAAATTGCGTTACAATAAATTAGATAAAAAATAAAAAGGCATTGTGATTTTTTCACAGTGCCTTTAATAAGGATTTAAAATTTCAGTCTATAATTTTTTGAATTTATAAAAAAATGGATAAAAAAACCGCTATATTAGCGGTTTTTATTTTTGACAACAGTCTTAATTTAGGTTAATGTTATATTATAATTTTTTATGAATAAAGAGAAAAAAGAAAATATGAAGCAAAAAAATAATTTTTTTCCAAAAACAGAAGAAGAAATTTTGAATTTTTGGGATAAATCTAAAATTTTTAAAAAATCTGTTGAAAGAAAAGCGCCAAAAGGTGATTATGTTTTTTATGACGGTCCGCCGTTCGCGACTGGAACTCCGCATTACGGGCATATCGCTGGAAGCTTAATTAAAGACGCAATTCCAAGATATTGGACAATGCGCGGTTTTCGTGTTGAGCGAAAATGGGGATGGGATTGCCACGGCTTGCCGATTGAAAATATTGTTGAAAAAGAGATGGGATCAAAAAATAAAAAAGATATTGAAAAAATCGGGGTGGATAAATTCAACGAGCAGTGCCGTTCAAAAGTTTTAATGTATGTTGATGAATGGAAAAAAACAATTCGCAGATTAGGCAGGTGGGCAGATATGGAAAATTGCTACAAGACAATGGATTTGGATTTTATGGAATCCGTCTGGTGGGTTTTTAAGCAGTTATATGATAAAGGGCTGATTTATGAAGGTTATCGCTCAATGCATATCTGTCCGCGATGCGAAACGACTTTATCGCAGTCCGAAGTGGCAGAAGGTTATCGGGATATAAAAGATTTGTCCGCGACAGTGAAGTTTAGAATTGAAGCTGGACAAAAAATCGGAAGTTTTATAACTGACGACAATACTTATATTTTAGCGTGGACAACTACGCCGTGGACGCTTTTAGGAAATGTCGCGCTGGCGGTGGGTGAAAATATTAAATACGCGATGGTTAAAATTGAAAGCGATTTTTACATTTTGGCAAAAGATAGAATTGAGGAAACTTTAGAAGGGAAAGAATATGAATTTGTCGCTGATATAAAAGGCGAAGATTTAGTCGGATTAAAATATGAGCCTGTTTTTGATTATTTAAAAAAATTAAGAGATGACGATATGGAAACGAGGGTATTAAAACAAAAAGGAAAAAATTTAATTCCAAATATGGCAATAAATAGAAATTCTTATAGTAAAGATGAATTTGAGAAAAAAAATGAAGAGAGAGATAAAGGAAACGAAGTTAAATATAAATTTGATAAAAAATCTTATCACATATATGAAGCGGATTTTGTAAATACAGATGAGGGAACCGGAGTTGTGCATATTGCGCCAGCATTCGGAGATGATGATATGAAATTAGCAAATGAAAAAGATTTACCTTTTGTCCAACATGTAAAAATGGACGGTACTTTTGAAGAAGATGTAATTTATCAAAATGATTATTTATCTAATGTTTTAACAGCTCAAAAAAATCCATGGCAAGGAGTGAGCGTAAAGCCATTAGGAGATCATCAAAAAACAGATATTGAGATTATAAAATATTTAGCTCATAAAAATTTGCTTTTCGCTAAGAAAAAATATGAGCATAGTTATCCGCATTGCTGGCGGTGCGATTCGCCGCTTTTGAATTACGCGACTTCGTCATGGTTTGTGAATATTTTAAAAATAAAAGAGCGGATGCTTGAATTGGCAGAGGATATAAATTGGTCGCCAGAACATATTAAAAAAGGGAGGTGGGGCAAGTGGCTTGAAGGCGCGCGAGACTGGTCAATCAGCCGCCAGCGATTTTGGGCATCTGCAATTCCGATTTGGCGTTGTGAAAAATGTAATGAAATAAAAGTTATAGGATCTATTAAAGAATTGGAAAAATTGAGCGGGCAGAAAGTTGATGATTTGCATAAGCATATAGTTGATAAAATAAATTTTAAATGCGAGAAGTGCGGAGGCGAGATGAAGCGAGTGCCAGATGTTTTAGATTGCTGGTTTGAATCAGGTTCAATGCCTTACGCGCAAGCGCATTACCCATTTAAAAACAGAGAAAAATTTGAGAAAAATTTTCCAGCGGAATTTATCGGAGAGGGCGCAGATCAGACTCGCTGCTGGTTTTATTATCTGCACGCGATTGCGGCAGGAATAAAAGACAGCGCGGCTTTTAAAAATGTTATTGTTAATGGCATAGTCTTAGCGGAAGATGGGGCAAAGATGGCAAAGAAATTGCAAAATTATCCCAAGCCAGATTTTTTGTTTGAAAAATACAGCGCTGACGCCTTGCGGTATTATCTGCTTTCTTCGTCAGTAATGCTGGCTGACACTTTATGCTTTGCGGAACAGGGAGTTCAAGAAGCGATGCGGAAAAATGTAATGCTTTTATGGAATATTGTAAAATTTTACGAACTTTTTGCGTTTCAGATATCAGATGTCGGATGTCGGAAATCGGATAATATTTTGGATAGATGGATTTTAGCGCGATTGAACAAACTAATCGCGGAAGTGACGGAAAATATGAATAATTATAATTTGCCGAAAGCGACGCGTCCGATTGAAAATTTTATCAGCGATTTTTCAACTTGGTATATTAGAAGATCAAGAGATAGATTTAAAAATGAAAATGATCAAGATAAAGATTTTGCATTACAAACAACAAGATTTGTTTTATTGCAATTATCAAAAATTATGGCGCCGTTTATGCCGTTTATCGCAGAGCAGGTTTGGCAGAGAATTAGCGGTAATAATTTTCAGGACGAAAACAGATCAGTTCATCTGGAAAGTTGGATAGAAGGGGAAAAAGTAGACGATGAAATTTTAGAAAAAATGAAAGCTGTTAGAAAAATTGTTGAGTTAGGATTAGCAGAAAGAGATAAGGCTGGAATAAAAGTTAGACAGCCATTAAATAAATTTTCAATTTTCAATTTTCAATTTTCAGATAATAAATATGATGAATTAATAAAAGAGGAATTAAATGTTAAAAAGATTGAATTTAAAAAAGGAGATGGAGACTTGAACGTTAAGCTGGATACTATTATAACTCCTGAATTAAAACAGGAAGGGATTAAGCGGGAGATGGTTCGTTTAATAAACGGGATGCGAAAAAATTTAGGGCTTACAATTCAAGACAGAATTTTAGTTTATTGGGAAAGCGCGAGCAATGAAATAAAATCCTCGCTGGAAAAATATAAAAATGAAATCGCCAAAGAAGTTTTAGCTGATAAAATTTTGCAAGGCGCTTACGGAAAGATTGTTAAAAAATCGTTAAAAGTTAATGATTATGATGTTGTAATTGGAATAGCTAAAAACGCAGATGAAAAAATATTAAAAAATATTCAGGATATTAACGAAGATGAATTGCAAAAAATTATAGCCAGTGGAAACGTAGAGATAATTGATACGCGCGAAATAAAAGAATGCAAAATTATCAGTTTTAAAAATTCAAAAAATATTCCGCTTGCTGAAATTCGCGAGCGGATTAACGAAATAGATTGGAATAAAAATGTTGTTTTTTCCTGCAAGGTTGGAGCGCGAAGCAGAATGGCGGCGATTTTAATCGCAGAGCAAACAGGGAATAAAATCAAAAATTTAAAAGACGGAATTACAGGGTATTATAAAAAGGGAGACAAGAGCGATTTAGAATTTAGCGAAATAGGCGATTATTTCGCATAATATTTTAAAAACACTGCGTATAACATGAAAGTCAAGCATATTATCCAAATAAAAAGTTCGTATAAAAATCAGTTATACGACATTTATGGGTGTGCCTTTCCACTTTCGATAAATTTATTAAATTCTAATCTTTTGTTTTATATATGGATATTATTAATGAGATAAAACATTTTGTTGAGAACGAATGCAAAAAACCAAGCAGCAAATATGGTTATGAACCTTTTCCTTTTCACTTTGTTCCTATGGTAAATTATGCTAAAAAACTTGCTGATGAATTAGGCGGGGACAAAGAAATAATTTTGATTGCTGCTTGGTTGCATGATATTGGTTCAATAATTTACGGTCGTGAAGACCACCATATTACAAGTGCTAAAGTTGCTGAAGAAAAATTAAAAGAACTCCAATATCCTGCTGAAAAAATTGAATTGATTAAAAAATGTATTTTTAATCATAGAGGTTCTCAACAAAATGGAAGAAACAGCATTGAAGAACAAATAATTGCTGAAGTTGATGTTTTAAGCAATTTTGATAATATTGCAGGTATCTTCAAAGCTGCTTTTGTATATGAAGATAAAACTCAAGGTGAAGCAAAAGATTCTGTAAGACAAAAACTAGAACGAAAGTGGAAACAACTTCATTTTGAAAATTCTAAAAAGATTATTAAACCAAAATATGAAGCTGCAATATTGCTTCTCAAATAATAGTATACCCACAAATGCTGAATGGGACGCTGCGCTTCCATCCATACGGTCGTCACTCTCGTATAATAGGCATTAACAGGAAAATCACTCGGCTCATGATTTTCCCAAATTAAATTCTTGATTCTGTTCCCTTCGGTCACGAGGAGAATCCAACTTCTGTTAATGCCGATGTTGTCCAAAATGTCGCTCCGCGGCGGACACAGCGGATATTTGAAATCTCGTTGCGACAAATAAAATTTGTTTTTACTGGGCTCTAAATTATCCGCGCGCGTTAGATAATTTTTTTATTTTTTAAAATAAAATTTATGTCTGAGAAATTAAATTAAATAGAATTTAAAGAGTTTGTGTCAGATGCTGATCTATTGACATATTTTTATTATAGTCTATTCTTAAAAATAGACTTGCCGCATAATTAGTTTTGTGACGAGTTTATTAGTTTTGAACTTTGACAGTTGAATAGCAACAAGTAAAATTCCTTTTTATTTTAAACTTTTTTATAGTTAGTTTAAACTCTTACTAAGAGTTTGATCCTAGCTCAGGGTGAACGCTGGCGGTGTGTCTAAGGCATGCAAGTCGATTGCTAATGTTTCGCATTAGCACGCTGACTAACGAAGATTTAACGCAGACTAACGCAGAAATTTTCTGCGTAAGTCTGCGAATAGTCCGCGTAAGTCTGCGTGCTATTGCGGAGCAGTGGCAAGGCGAACGGGTGCGTAACACATTGGTAATCTGCCCAAAGGACGAGGATAACCCGAAGAAATTCGGAATAATACTCGATAAAAATGGGGGGTCAAATGACATTCCCATTTAAAGTTTCGGCGCCTTTGGATGAGCCTATGGCTTATCAGTTTGTTGGTAGAGTAAAAGCCTACCAAGACTATGACGAGTAGCGGGTGTGAGAGCATGACCCGCCTCACTGGGACTGAGACACTGCCCAGACTCCTACGGGAGGCTGCAGTCAAGAATATTCCTCAATGCGCGAAAGCGTGAAGGAGCGACACCGCGTGTCCGAAGAAGCCCCTCGGGGTGTAAAGGACTTTTAATAGAGAAAAAGTCTGTACTTTTTAGATGATTTAAAAATAAAATTTTTAATTTTTGAATAAATCTTAATTTTTAATTTTTAAAAATTTATTCATTGAAAATTATTTAAAAATTACAAAATTGGAAATTAAAAATTTTAATGTTATTTTATAATTTTAAAATTAAATTTCTATTAAGTCATTCAAAATGTACAGATTGATGGTATCTATTGAATAAGGGGCTGCTAATCATGTGCCAGCAGCAGCGGTAATACATGAGCCCCAAGCGTTACCCGGAATTATTGGGCGTAAAGGGCGCGTAGGCGGTCTGATAAGTTATCTGTTAAATCCTGATGCTCAACATCAGGACCGCAGGTAATACTGTCAGACTTGAGATTGGGAGAGGCAAGCGGAACTGTTGGTGTAGGGGTCATATCCATTAATATCAACAGGAACACCAAATGCGAAGGCAGCTTGCTAGAACAAATCTGACGCTGAGGCGCGAAAGCGTGGGGAGCGAATGGGATTAGATACCCCAGTAGTCCACGCCGTAAACGATGGATGCTAAGTATTGGCAGTTTCGACCCTGCCAGTGCTGTCTACCTAAGGTAACCTCTTAAGCATCCCGCCTGGGAAGTACGAGCGCAAGCTTAAAACTCAAAGGAATTGACGGGGACTCGCACAAGCGGTGGAGCATGTGGTTTAATTCGACAGTACGCGAGGAACCTTACCAGGGTTTGACATCTCGGGAATTCTGCAGAAATGCGGAAGTGCCGCAAGGAACCCGAAGACAGGTGCTGCATGGTTGTCGTCAGTTCGTGCTGTGAAGTGTACGATTAATTTCGGAAACGAACGCAACCCTCATCTTAAGTTATTATGTCTTAAGAAACTGCCCAGCCTTTTGCGCGTAAGCACAAAAGGAAATTCCAATAACCAAGAAACAAGGACACAAATAATAATTAAATTCAAAATTTTAAATTGTTTGGAATTTGATTATTGAAATTTGTTTGGTTATTGTATCTTGTAATTTGGAATTTGCCTTTTTTCGTTTACGAATAAAAGGCTGGGAGGAAGGAGGGGATGACGTCAAATCAGCATGGCTCTTACACTCTGGGCTACACACGTGCTACAATGGCCGATACAAAGGGTTGCCAAGTCGCAAGGCGGAGCTAATCCCATCAAAATCGGTCTCAGTTCGGATTAGGGGCTGCAACTCGCCCCTATGAAGTTGGAATCGCTAGTAACCGTGAATCAGCCTCGTCACGGTGAATACGTTCTCGAGTCTTGTACACACCGCCCGTCACACCAGGGGAGTCGGTAGTACCCGAACCCGCCCAAGTTTTGCTAAACAAATATTTTATTATATTTATTATATTTAATATTTTAATATAAATTAATGTTAAAAATTAAATTATTATTTTCAAAAATTTTGGCAAAAGTTGGGCGGGGAAGGTAAGATCGGCAACAAGGGTGAAGTCGTAACAAGGCATCCGTAGCGGAAGCTGTGGATGGATCACCTCCTTTCTATGGAGAATTAGCAGGAGATAAATTTATTTATTATCCTGAAATAGTCGACCCTATTTTAATAGGGAAAGAATCTTTCGTCATGCATATAGAGAATATGCGCTATGTTTTACTTGTTGCTATTAAGCTGTTGAAAGCATTTAAACATTTAAACATCTAAAATTAATCAAACAATTTTATGTTTTTATGTTTATATGATTATTCTTGACACTTAATTGAAAATTTATTTTTTTTTAATACAGTAAAATATTTATAGTACAAACAATAAAATTGTTATGCTTACTTTTAAAATAGAAAAAGATCAAGATAAATGGCATGCATATTGTCCTGAACTTTCTGGTTGCCATACATTTGGAAATACTCCTGAAGAAGCAATGAAAAATCTTAAAAATGCGGTAAATCTTTACATTGAAGATGAAATAGAATATCAAGGATTTCAAGGAGTTATTGACCATAATGAACAACATTTTACTTATGCCTAGGGTTAATATCACTCCTAAAAAACTTGTTAAGCTTCTTCGAAAATATGAATTTAAATTTATCCGTCAAAATGGAAGCCATGCTATTTTTAGGAATTTTCAAAATGGCAAGAAAGTTGTTGTTCCTATCCACAATAATAAAGATATTCCAAAAGGAACTGCCCATTCTATTTTAAAAGATGCTGGAATCAATTGGAATGAAAAATAAATTTTTAAAAAAATATTGAAATTATGTTTTATGGAGAATATCAACAGATAGAATATTAGGAGGATTGAGAGGATTCATGTTTGCAATATTTTTGTATTTCATTTAAAGATCTAAAATTAATCAAACAATTTTATGTTTAGATGATATTCTTGACACTTAATTGAAAATTTATTATAATTAAAATAAATCAGTTTATTGTTAAAAGGTCGAGACTGGTAAAAAGAAAATTTAGAAAAATTATTTAAAAAATATTATTATGACTGAAGCAACACAAGACAAGGATTTTATTGAATATATTGCTAAAGCGATTGTTTCACATCCTGAAGATGTTGTTATTAACCGAACTGTTGATGAAATGGGAGTTTTACTCACATTGAAAATTCATAAAGATGATATGGGTTATATCATCGGCAGACAGGGAAATACAGCAAAAGCCATCAGAACTTTATTAAAAGTTATTGGCGCTAAAAATAATTCTCGCATCAACTTTAAAATAGAAGAGCCAGAAGGAAGCGACAGAAAATTTGAAAAAAGAGAAGAAAGAGTAGAAGAAAAAGTTGATACAGATATGGTTGATGACCTAAAAATCTAAAAAAGGTTTAATACAAAACAAAAACCGCTCCGAAATTCTTCGGAGCGGTTTTTTTATTTTACATTTTTACCTGTTTTAAAGCGTGCCATCTGATTGACGAATCCCTAAAAATTTCATATACTATGAGTAATAAAATGTCTGCATTCGTAGTGTCGCTTGATGATTTAATAAAAAAATAATATGGCAAAATCTTCAAACAAAAATTTAAGGCAAGCAAACAGAGCTAAAAAAGATGAGTTTTATACTCAGCTTACTGATATTGAAAAAGAATTAAAGCATTATAAAGAGCAATTTAAAGGTAAAATTGTTTATTGTAATGCTGATGATCCGTTTGAGAGTAATTTTTTCAAAT
>JAYEJQ010000055.1:0-10032 GCA_034660735.1 Patescibacteria group bacterium
AAGAAACAAACGGATTGATAATGGTTACGCCATTTGGAATTTATAATAATGATAAGTATTTGTCTATAACATCTGAAAAATTGGGGATGATAACAAATATTTCATTTAAAGAATTAGAAAAATTTATTAACGAAATTATAGAGATAGCCAAGAAACATAAAGAGAAAACTTTTGATTTTAGTACATCAGAAACTACACAGCAAGACAATCCAATAAATAAGCAAGAGACCGTCGTATATATACTACCTCAATTTTTAGGATATACTCATGATACTTCTAATGAAATAATTCAGATAAAGGAAGATTTATTTAATAAAGAAGACAAAGATAGGGATTTAGATCGCTTCAATAAAATGGCTTCACGAATTTTTACTATTCAAGAGTCGCCAGATATTGAAAAAGAAGCGCATTTAGAGATATCAAAAATTAAAGACAGGTGTCTTAAAGCTATAAAATATCAAGAAACTGGCGAACTTGGGAAAATCGTAGATTTTTATGTAGATCTTACAAAAGAATTTTTTAAATATATCAATTTATACGGCGGTGGATTTTCAAGCGATCAAGCTGAAAAAGAAAGAACTTCATTTTTAGAAAGGCTTAAACCTATTGAATGGCTTTCAAGAGACATAAGAGAGATATTTGAAAAGGGAATGCAATCTGATGATATTAATGTAATAAGAGAAGTTGCTTATTTACCTATAAGACTTGCCAATGAAGCAATTGATCATAAAGACCATCTTATTTTTCAGGAATTTGTATATTTTCCACAGTTGTTATATTTATACGCACACGATCGAAAGAATATCGATGAAAAAATTTCAAAGTTCATGTTTGATAGGACATGGAGATATCTCAAAGAGTTGTCAGATTATCATTTAGAATCAAAATTTAAAAAAAATAAATGCGACGAAGAAAATTTTACCGGTTTTGCAATACACCTACTCAAAGTATTTCAAAGTTTAATCAAGACAAGTTTTAATAAAAGGGATTTTGAAAATTTTGAAATTTTTTATTCAAAAGTTAATATTTTATTTAGGCGTTTATCAAGACATCACTATGATAAAACCAAAGAAAAACAAATTTTTAATGAAATTAACAGGAAACGACAAGAAATGTTTTTTGGTATTGCAAGTTGGATATTATTTATTACAGAAAGCAATAAAGATGATACAAAAATTAAAAAATATTTTGATGTTTGTTGTAAGTATATTCCGTCGGAAATAAAAGCGCTTACACAAACTTTTATAGATGTACATGATTTTGATATAGAACATTTTTGGGGATGGAGTAATTGGGAACTAGAAGGAAAAAGTGAAGATGGTGAATTCGCTCATACTATTGATGTATTTGGGAAACTTGAAAAATTTTATGCGATTCAATCCTTAAAAATTCTTCGGTCAAAAACATATGATGAAATAGAAAAAATCGAACTTCCTCATAGCAGGGATTTAGCATTTTTAGCAGAAGGAACAAGAGATTTATTAAAAATATTAGATAACATAAAAACCAATTCTAATGATTGGAAGTTTGTGTTGGATGATAATGCAATATCTAAAGTAGATAAATTTAAAGAATTGTTAGAAAAGGCTAAAAAAACACAAGATGAAGAAGATTTACAGAAAAAAAGAGACGCAATGATTTCTGAAGATAAAGTGAAAAAATTTAAAAAAGCTGTTGTAAAAAATTTCTATGAAAGCAATGGGATAAGAAATGTTTTAAATTATTATAAATTGATTGAGAACAAAAGTAGTGAACCGTATCAAGGAAAACTGAAAAAATTAGGAATAAATACGATGTTTGATAAGGCTCCGTTTTTTGATAAATCAGTAAAATGGCATGTTCATTTTGTGGGTGATGATAATGGGTTTGATTTTGGAAGAAGTTTAATTAATGGTGAAAATATTGAAATTTTTAAAAAAATTAAAGACAAACTACCAGTAATAAAGAAAGATGAATTTAGTAAAAATCTTGCCAATAATGACCTTTCAAATATTTTTATTATTAGTTTAAATGGTGCTTCTTGGAGATTTTTCGAGGAAGATAAAAAATCAAAAGATTATATCCCAAAATGGCAATTACAAACCAAAAAGAAATATCCAGATGAAATTGCTGGGATTTATAAGTTTGAAGGTGTAGAAATCCCTGTTTATGAAATTTATAATGGTAGTAAATCAAAGGATATTTTGGTGTTAAATAAGGATTATCTTGGAAAGATTATTCAATATTCTCCAATTAATAAAGATGAATCAGAAGAATATCAACAAGATATTTTCTATATTGATGTTGGCATTTTCACCGATGACTCAAAATATATGACAGATTTTCTTAAAAATACTCCTGATTGGCTAAAAGAAGTTGAGGGACAAGATAATAAAAAAAATTATTTAAAAGAAAGAGTTGTCATAAAGATTTTCGAGAGATTTGAATTCAAATTAACAGATGAGGTAAAAGGATTTAAATTGAACACAGAAGATGTTGATGAAGAAAAATAAAGCCTTGCAAAAAAATCGGGCGAAGCCCAAAAACCAAAACAGAAATTTTTTTATCTCCTATTAAAAGAAAAAAAATGGGGGGTAGAAAAAAATTGAAAAAATAATTAAAAAAAGAAAATATGAAATATGGTGTTGTGGTAATCGGCGGAGGACCAGCGGGGTTAATGGCGGCAGGCAGAGCTGGCGAGATTGGAGCTCGCGCGCTTTTGCTTGAAAAAAATAAAAATCTTGGAAGAAAACTTTTAATTACAGGAAATAATAGATGCAATGTTACAAACAAAGAGTGTTTTTCAAGAGAGATGATAAACAGATTCGGTAAAAATGGAAAATTTCTTTTTTCAGTATTTTCTAAATTTGGCGTCAAAGAGACAATCAGCTTTTTTGAAAATTTTGGAGTAAAAATAAAAATTGAAGAAAAAAATCGGGCATTTCCTGAAAGCGATAAATCACAGGATGTGCTTAATTCGCTTATTAGTTATTTAAAAAAGCATAAAGTTAAAATAAGAACAGAATCGGAAGTAAAAGACATTATCAAGAGCGGAAATAAAATCAATAAAATTATTCTTTCCAGCGGAGAAGAAATAATAGCTGATAAATTTATAATATGCGCTGGCGGAAAATCATACCCAGAAACAGGGTCAAGCGGCGATGGATATAGATGGGCGAAAAAATTAGGGCATAAAATTACAAAACTTTCGCCATCTTTAACTCCTATTATAATAAAAGAAAAGGTAGTTAAAAAACTTGAAGGATTGAGTTTAAAAAATATTCGGATTAATCTGTATAAAGATGATAAAAAGATTGATTCTATATTTGGCGATGCAATATTTACCGCAGATGGAATAAGCGGACCAGCCATTATTGATTTGAGTAGAAAAATTAGCAGAGAGACTCTAAAAAAAATGAAATTTCAAATTGATTTTAAGCCAACTTTTAGTTTTACGGAATTTGATCAGGAAATTCAGAAAAGTTTTCAAAAAAATAGCAATAAAATATTTAAAAACGGACTTGATGAATTATTGCCGCAAAAACTTATTCCAGTTATTGTTGGATTATCTAAAATTAGTCCAATGAAAAAAGTTAATGCAATCACTAAAGAAGAGAGAAAAAAGCTGCTCCATCTTTTTAAGGAATTTGATTTAGAAATAAAAAAATTGGCTGGATATGACAAAGCGATTATTACATCAGGAGGCGTTCAATTAAATGAGATTAATCCGAAAACAATGAAATCAAAAATAATTGATAATTTATATTTCGCAGGTGAAATACTTGATTTAGATGGACCAACTGGCGGATATAATTTACAAATTTGTTGGAGCACAGGTTTTATGGCAGGCGAAAGTAGTACTAATATTGAATAATTTAAAGATTAACAAATTTATCACATCTTTTGCATGCGCGTTATTGGTTTGCATTGTCGTTTTTTGCGGAAAATTTTTTAGGTGTTATAATAAAATAATTATTAAATAGAATTATCGCTAATAATTTTATGAGTTTTACGCATTTACATGTTCATAGCCATTACAGCCTATTGGACGGATTGGCGAAAATTGACGATCTAATCGCGAAAGCTAAAGAGTATGATATGGAAGCCGTCGCTCTTACGGATCACGGAGTTATGTATGGCGCGATTGAGTTTTACCAAAAAGCTCTTGCCGCTGGAATTAAGCCGATTATCGGGGTTGAGGCGTATTTAGTAAACGGTTCAAGATTAGACAGAACGAAACAAACAAGATATCATTTAACGCTTTTAGCGAAAAATAGGATTGGCTATCAAAATCTGCTCAAGCTTACAACTTCGGCGCATTTAGAAGGATATTATTACAAGCCAAGAATTGACTGGGAGATTTTAGAAAAATATAGTGAAGGTATAGTCGCTTTGTCTGCATGCCTGCAAGGGGAGATCCCGCAGGCGTTTTTGGCTAATGGTAAGGAAAAAGCGGAAGAGACAGTGAAAAAATATTTAAAACTGTTTGGAAATGATTTTTATCTGGAACTCCAGCGCCATCCGAATTTGGAGGAACAGGAAAAAGCTAATCAAGGGTTGATTCAAATTGGAAAAGAGATGGGAATTCCATTAGTGGCAACGAACGATGTTCATTATATTGACGCGGAAGACGATGAAGCGCAGGATGTTTTATTGTGCTTGCAGATGAAAAAGAAAAAAAACGATAAAGATAGATTATCAATGCTCGGAAATGACTTTTCTTTTAAAAGCCCTGAAAAAATGAAAGAGGAATTTTATGATTTTCCAGAAGCAGTTAGCAATACGGCGGATGTTGCTAAAAAATGCAATTTGGAAATTGAGCTTGGGGAAATCAAATTGCCTGATTTTTCAGTGCCGCATAAGAAAACAGCAGATGAATATTTAAAAGATTTATGTTATCATGGATTAAAAAAAAGATATCCAAAATATTTTATTGAAAATAGAGACGATGATTTTAAAAAAGAAGTTATAGATCGTTTGGAATATGAGTTAAGAATTATAAATAAAATGGGATTTCCAGACTATTTTTTAATTGTGCAGGACTTTGTGAATTGGGCGAAGAAAAATAAAATTGTTGTCGGTCCTGGCAGGGGATCTGCGGCTGGCAGTATAGTTTCTTATCTTTTAGGGATTACAAATTTAGATCCTTTAAAATATGATTTGATGTTTGAGCGATTTTTAAATCCAGATAGAGTTTCAATGCCTGATATTGATTTGGATTTTGCGGATACGAGGAGGGATGAAGTAATTCGTTATGTTGAAGAAAAATATGGACGAGATAAAGTCGCGCAGATTATCACTTTTGGAACAATGGCTGGGCGCGCAGCGATTCGCGATTCAGGTCGCGTTTTGGATTTTAATTATAATTATTGCGATAAACTGGCGAAAATGATTCCGATGTTTATGCCATTGAAAAAGGCTGTTGAAGAAGTTGCTGAATTAAAAGAAGCATATAAAAATGAAATTGACGCTAAAAAAATTTTAGACACAGCTTTAAAATTAGAAGGCGTTGCGCGGCACGCGTCAACGCACGCTTGCGCTGTTTTAATTACAAAAGATCCAGTTGTAAATAATTCGCCGATGCAACGCGCTTCAAGCGGAGATCAAACGATTGTTTCGCAGTATTCTATGAAGCCGATTGAAGCGCTCGGATTATTAAAAATGGATTTTTTAGGATTAAGAAACTTAAGTATCATTGAAAACGTTTTAAATATTATTAAAAATACAAAAGGCGATGAAATTGATATTGAGAACATACCGCTTGATGACCAAAAAACTTTTCAGCTTTTTACCAATGGAGAAACTACAGGAGTATTTCAATTTGAAAGTAGCGGGATGCGGCGGTATTTAAAGCAGCTTAAGCCGACAGTTTTTGAAGATATTATCGCGATGGTCGCCTTGTATCGCCCCGGTCCCTTAAATTCTGGGATGGTTGATGAATTTATCTCCCGCAAACATGGAAGGACTGAAATTATATATAAACATTCTATAATGAGAGAGGCTCTGAAAAATACTTATGGAGTTATTGTTTATCAGGAGCAAGTGATGCAACTTTCAAAAGATATGGCGAATTTTACCGGCGGGCAGGCAGACACATTAAGAAAAGCAATGGGAAAAAAGATTGCTAAATTGATGGAGAAAATGAAAAGCGAATTTATAAGCGGATGCCTTGAAAACAAAATCAATAAAAAATTAGCAGAGCAAACTTTTGAAGACATGGAAAAATTCGCGGAGTATGGATTTAACCGCAGCCACGCCGCTTGCTATGCTTTAATCGGATATCAGACCGCTTATTTAAAATCCAATTATCCTGTTGAGTTTATGGCAGCGCTTTTAACTTCCAATGAAGGTGATACGGATAAAATCGCCACTGATGTTCAAGAATGTCAGCGATTTGAGATTAAAGTTTTACCGCCAGATGTAAATGAAAGTTTTAAACATTTTACGGTTGTCTCGTCTGAAAAAGAAAGAAAAATTCGTTTTGGATTGCTCACAATTAAAAATGTCGGACAGAATATTGTTGAAGAGATTATTAAAGAGAGAGAAGTCAATAACGTTTTTAAAGATTTAGAGGATTTTTTGCGCAGGGTTTTAAGCAAGGATTTAAATAAAAAATCATTAGAAAGTTTAATTAGATGCGGAGCGTTAGATAGTTTTTGTAAAAGAAGTAAATTATTGTTTAATTTAGAAAAAATTTTATTATTTGCTAAGCAAAATAAAGATAATCAAAAAAGCAAGCAGGCAAGTCTGCTCGGAATGCTTTCTGATCCATATAATTTTAATTTGCAATTAGACGAAGTAGGAGAAGAAGATGAGCGAAAAACGCAAAAAGAAAAGCTTAGTTGGGAAAAAGAGTTGCTTGGACTTTATGTGAGCGGGCATCCTTTCGCGAAAGTTAGCAAGTATTTAGATAAGAGAATTGTTTCTTTGAAAAAAATTCATCAGATGGCAGGAATTGAAAGAAAAGAGATTGTCGTCGCTGGAGTAATTTCTAAAATTCAGAAAATTTTTACAAAAAACGGACAGACAATGCTTTTTACTCAAGTTGAGGATTTAACAGGGAATTTGGAAATTTTGGTTTTTCCAAAACTATTAGATGAGAATAAAGATTTATGGCAAGAGGAAAAAATTTTAATTATAAAAGGCAGGTTATCAGATAAGGACGGAGTGGCAAAATTAATAGCGCAAATAGCCATTGAGTTTGACGCGAAAAATATAGATAGCATTTTTAGCAAATTGGAAAATTATCAAGACAGCAGAAGCAAGTTTTATAATAGAAATAACGGAGATGGCAATTATCAAACAGTAAGTGATTCGCAAAAATTTATTGATATTTCAATTCCGCCAGTTATTAAAAAAAGCGAGCTTATGAAATTAAAAGAAATTTTATCCAATCAGTCAGGAGATTTGAAAATAAGATTTTTGGTTAATGGAGAAAATAGCGCGAAAATTATAAATACATCTTTTTCAATTTCAAAAATCGCTTTTCAAGAAATCAAGCAGAAAGTTGAAGAGATTATTGGAAGTAATAAGATAATCGCAAAAATGTAGATAAGAGGGGTGGTATTTATTATTTGTTTTTTTTGACTTTAACTGTTTCTGTTGGTATAATTTAAAAAGTATATTATAATTCCGTAGTCCGAAATTAAGTTCGCCTCTGGGGACGAAATGAGCCTATCCGCCCCAGGAGGAGGAGACGTGGAGCCAGCAGATTTAATATGATAAAACAAAAATTATGAAAAATGAGGATCAAAATTCAATGGATAAAATCGTCTCGCTTTGTAAAAGAAGAGGATTTATTTTTCAGTCGTCGGAAATTTATGGAGGATTTTCCGCTGTTTACGACTATGGTCCTTACGGCGTTGAATTAGCGAACAATATAAAAAAGGAATGGTGGAAGACTATGATTCAACTGCGGGAAGATATTGTAGGCTTAGACTCGGCGATTTTTATGAGTCCGAAAATTTGGGAAGCGAGCGGGCATACTTCAGGCTTTTCAGATCCTTTGGCGGAATGCAAGAAATGCCATAGCAGGCTAAGAGTTGATCATCTACTTGAAAATATTGGAGTTTTCGCTGATGAAAAAATGAGCGAGCAAGAAATTCAAGAAATTTTTTTAGCAAATAGAGAAAAGATAAAATGTCCGAAATGCGGGCAGAACGATTTTACAGAAATAAAAAAATTCAATCTTTTAGTTCAGTCAAATTTGGGAAATTTTACCAGCGACTGGACAAAGAATCCTGTATATCTGCGTGGCGAGACTTGCCAAGGAATTTATGTCAATTATAAAAATGTTTCAGATTCAAGCAGGGTTAAAATTCCTTTCGGTATCGCGCAGATCGGCAAAGCGTTTAGAAATGAAATAACCGCGCGGCAATTTGTTTTTAGGACAAGGGAGTTTGAGCAGATGGAGATGCAGTATTTTACTCATCCCGAGAAAGAGATGGAAGAATATGAAAAATTACGGCAGGAGCGCTGGAAATATTATTTAGATTTGGGAATTAAAGAAGAAAATTTAAAATGGCATAAGCACGAAAATTTAGTTTTTTACGCCAAAGAGGCGTATGACATTGAGTATAAATATCCATTTGGATTTAAAGAATTAGAGGGAGTTCATGCGCGCGGAAATTATGATTTAAGCCAGCACGGCAAATTTTCAGGAAAAGATTTGTCATATTTAGATCCGATGACTAAGGAAAAATATATGCCGCATATCATAGAATCATCAGTCGGCGTTGGCAGAACGATGTTAGCTGTTTTATGTGATGCTTATAACGAGGAAAAAATTAACGAAGAGAATAGAATTGTTTTAAAGATTAGCAAGAAATTAGCGCCGATAAAAATTGCTGTTTTTCCGCTCTTGAAAAACAAAGAAGAACTTGTTAAAAAAGCAAAAGAGATTTTTAACAGATTAAAAATTTCATATATGTGCGAATTTGATGCTAGTGGAAATATCGGAAAGAGGTACCGCCGCCAAGATGAAATCGGCACGCCGTATTGTTTAACAGTAGATTTTGACAGTTTGGAGAAAAACAATGTTACTATAAGAGACAGAGATACAATGAAACAGGAACGGATAAAGATAGGTGATTTAGAAGATTATTTTAAAGATTGTTTTAAATATGCGTAGATTTTATGAAAACATTAAATAAACAGAATCTTTTTTGGGATGTTCAATTAAAAAATCTCAATCCTAAAAAATATAAAAAATTTATAATTGAAAGAATTCTGCTTCGCGGAGATTTAGATGATTTTAAATGGGCAGTCTTTTTTTATGGCAAAGATAAGATAAAAGAAATTTTTCTTAAATCTAAAAAATTTGATTTTAAATCACAAAATTTTTGGTGTTTTTATTTTAATTTAGATAAATCTAAATGTATTCGCAAACAATCAATAAAAAAACAAAGTGCGTTTTGGAAAAGATAGAGAAAGGAAATATTTTAAAAGATTTTTATTTAGCCGGCGGAACATCGCTTGCGATTCAACTGGGTCATAGGGAATCTATTGATCTTGATTTTTTTTCTAAAAAACATTTTTCAGTTTTCAAAAAACAAAAAGAGATAAGTTTATTGGGAAAATTTATTTTGGATTATAAGGATAGGAATACTTTAGATGGCGTTTTAGACGGCGTAAAAGTAAGTTTTTTTTATTATGATTATAGATTATTATATCCTTGCGTTAAATTAAAAAAAATTAATTTAGCTGATAAAAGGGATATTGCTTGTATGAAAATTGACGCTATCTCTTCTCGCGGAAGCAAGAAAGATTTTATTGATTTTTATTTTTTATTACAAGAATATAATCTGCCTCAACTCATTTTATTTTTTGAGAAAAAATATAAAGAGATTAAATTTAATAAATTGCATATTTTAAAAAGTTTAACCTATTTTGACGATGCCGAAGGAGAACCGATGCCAGTTATGATTAAAAAAGTTTTATGGAAGCAGGTAAAAGAAAAAATAAAGCAGGAGGTAAAAATAATGGCAGACTGAGTAAAAAAGTTTAGTTTATAGTATAAATTTTTTTGATTTTTTGAAAAGTTTAATTTATGAT
>JAYEJQ010000056.1:0-41361 GCA_034660735.1 Patescibacteria group bacterium
AAAAGAAAAAAGAAAAAGAGAAGAAAAGGAAAAGTTAAAAAAACTTTTTGAAGGTCTTTTTTAAAAAGTTTTGAATTTATAAATGTTTCTGAAAATTTATTTAGTACTGGGGTAGGCGTAGTGAAAGCGAGGGTTAATAGCCCGTGCCAATGCTTTGCATTGGAAATTTCAAGGACACAAGAAACAAGGACACAAATAAATTAAAAATTTCAATATCCAAATTTTAAATTGTTTGGAATTTGAGATTTGATTATTGAAATTTATTTGTAATTTGCCACCCTAATTGGTGGTCACCCGCAAGGGTGATATCTTGAAATTTGGAATTTCTGCTGTAAAGCAGTGGCGTGTCTTATAAACAAGACCCGAAACCGGGTGATCTAACCATGGCCAGGATGAAGTCCAGCGAAAGCTGTATGGAGGTCCGAACCCACTAGTCGTGCAACACTAGGGGATGAGCTGTGGCTAGCGGTGAAATTCCAATCGAACTCGGTAATAGCTGGTTCTCCTCGAAATAGCTGTAGGGCTAGCCTCGGATAAATTGAAGTATGGGGGTAGAGCACTGAATGGGGCTCGGGGGAGCAATCCTACCGTCTCCAACCAAACTCCGAATACCATATTTTTTACTCCGGGAGTTAGACTGTGGGGGCTAAGCTTCACAGTCAAAAGGGAAACAGCCCAGATCGCCATCTAAGGTCCCTAAATTTATACTAAGTGTGAAAAGTGGTGAGACAACTCAAACAACCAGGAGGTTGGCTTAGAAGCAGCCATCCTTTAAAGAAAGCGTAACAGCTCACTGGTCAAGTCGTCTTGCGCTAAAAATGTATCGGGGCTAAGTATAATACCGAAGATGCGAGTTGATGCGAAGCATCAGAAATTTCAAAGACACAAGAAACAAGGACGCAAATAAATTAAAAATTTCAATATCCAAATTTTAAATTGTTTGGAATTTGAGATTTGATTATTGAAATTTGTTTGTATCTTGTTGCTTGGAATTTGGAATTTCTGATGTTTTGCATCAGCGGTAGAGGAGCATTCTGTTTGCGTTGAAGCCATATCGCGAGGTATGGTGGAGCGGATAGAAGAGAGAATGTTGGCATGAGTAACATAAAGACAGGTGAGAACCCTGTCCACCGTAAGCCTAAGGTTTCCTGGGCAACGTAAATCGACCCAGGGTTAGTCGGTCCTAAGGCGAGTCTAGTGTAGTGCTAGGGTAGTCGATGGATAAGCTGGTTAATATTCCAGCACCACTTTTAAATGCTAAAAAGATGCGTGGTTTAAAAGATTAAGCATACTATGGTTTGTGTGTTTTTCGTGTCTCACTTTCGTTTGATACGACGTAGAATAACGTAGACTAAACGTAGATTAATGCAGAATAATAATTTATTTCTGCGTAGTTCGGCGTAAAGTCAACGTAGTTCAGCGCCGTGGCAAGCGGTAGCGAGACGCGGAGAAAAGGCTGCGCTACGGCAAAGCTTATTTAATTAAATAAATTACCTAGAAAAGTTTTTTTGGCTTCAGTTTAATAGTGTCCGTACTAAAACCGACACAGGTAGGCGAGGCGAGTAGCCTCAGGTGAACGAGAGAACCTTTGTTCAGGAACTAGGCAAAACAACGGCCGTAATTTCGAGATAAGGCCTGTCCAGCCAATGCTTTGCATTGGAAATTCCAAATCCAAAATCTTAAATCACAAATAAATTCAAAATTAAAAAATATTGTTATTCCGAACTTAATTCGGAATTTGCCCGATTGCCTTGCATTAATTGAGGCGGGTCTGTCATTACTATTTACTATATTATGATTAAGATAGATAAAACTTTAAATATTATAGTTTATCTTATTGAGTAGTATTTAGTCGGCGGTAAGCGCAGATCCTGAAACAAGTTCAGGATGACAGGTTTTTTAAAAAGTTTATAATTAAATATTTGAATTTTAATTATTGTAATTTATTTGGAATTTAGAATTTGTAATTTGGTGCTTCCGATGCAGAGCAGCGGTTTGGATCGCAGCTAAAGACCCTGAGTGACTGTTTAGCAAAAACATAGCTCCCTGCTAACTCGCAAGAGGATGTATAGGGGGTGATGCCTGGCCAGTGTCCGAACGTTAAGGAAGGGGGTTATTCGTGCCTCACTATCGTTTGACACGACGCAGAATAAGGCAGACTAAACGCAGACTAATGCAGAATAAATTTATTTTTGCGTAGTTCGGCGTAAAGTCAGCGTAGTTCAGCGCCGTGGCAAGCGGCAGCGAGGCGCGGAGAAGCTTCTGACTGAAGCGCGGATGAACGCCGGCGATAACTATAATCGTCCTAAGGTAGCGAAATTCCTTGTCGGGTGAGTTCCGACCTGCACGAATGGCATAACAACTTGGGGACTGTCTTAACAAAGGACTCGGTGAAATTGCAATACGAGTAAAGATGCTCGTTACCCGCGGCTGGACGAAAAGACCCCGTGAAGCTTTACTACAGCTTGATATTGGATTAGGGTTATGCATGTTCAGAATAGGTGGGAGTTCGCGTCTCACTATCGTTTGACACGACGCAGAATAACGTAGACTAAACGCAGACTAATGCAGAATAATAATTTATTTCTGCGTAGTTCGGCGTAAAGTCAACGTAGTTCAGTGCCGTGGCGAGCGGCAGCGAGACGCGGACACTAGTGAGATACCACCCTTGTATATTTTTAATCCTAACCCTGCGCCGTTATTGGCTACTAAATAAAATTTTTAATTTTTAATTTTGTAATTTTATAAATAATTTTTAATGCTTAAATTTTTTAAAAATAATTTTATTTAAATGTTTAAAAATTAAAAATTATAAAATTGGAAATTTAGTATTCAATACCGGTGCGGGAACAGTATCTGGTGGGTAGTTTGACTGGGGCAGTGACCTCCTAAAGAGTAATGGAGGTGTTTACAAAGGTTGGCTATTCCGGGATGGAAATCCGGAAGATAGTGCAAACGCATAAGCCAGCTTTACTGCAAGATTTACAAATCGAGCAGTTGCGAAAGCAGAAGTTAGTGATCCGACCGTTCAATATAGGATGGCGGAAGCTCAACGGATAAAAGCTACTCCGGGGATAACAGGCTAGTCTGGTCCAAGAGTTCACATCGACGACCAGGTTCGGCACCTCAACATATCGGGGCGCCATCTCGAGTAATCGAGTAAATAAATTTGGCTTATAACGGTGGACTCCATAATTAATTTAGCCTATAATATATATTAAATATTTAAATATATAAAATTATGGACAATACCGTGGGAAGTCTAACTCAATATCAATTATCAATCATCATTGGTTCAATTTTAGGCGATGGATATATTAGGCAAATAAAAGGAAGAAAAGACGCTTTTTTAGAAATCAATCATTCTATAAAAGCTAAAAAATATGTAGACTGGAAATTTGACGCCTTAAAAAATATATGCAAATCACCGCCAAAACAAAGAATTATTGATGAAAGAAGAACGGCTTATCGTTTTTATACTAAACAACATAGTGAATTAAGCGCTTTGCTTAAGTTGTTTTATAAAAACAAAAGAAAGATAATACCGTCTTCATTAGTATTAAATCCGCTAATTTTAGCAGTTTGGTTTATGGACGATGGAAGCAAATCAAGAAAATATGATGTTTATCTTAATACTCAGCAATTTTCATTAAATGACCAAAAAGCACTTCTTAAAAGATTGCGTGATTTAGGACTCAGAGCAAGGTTAAACAAAGATAAAAAATATTACCGCATACGATTTTTAAAAGAGAGTATTTCTAAATTAAATGAAATTATTTCGCCTTATGTAATAGAGTCTATGAAATACAAATTGAGTTATGACCCCGTAGAGACTTGATTTTAAAATCAGAGTTCCGCAAATGCGCGGAGCTAATACGCCAACTCCGTTTATTGATAAAAATGGAAGAAGATATAGTCCATGCCATTAGTAATAATGGAAAGTAATTCCGAATTTACGGGATGAAATAGACAGCGATGTCGGCTCGTCCTATCCTGGGGCTGAAGAAGGTCCCAAGGGTTTGGCTGTTCGCCAATTAAAAGGGCACGCGAGCTGGGTTCAGAACGTCGTGAGACAGTTCGGTCTCCTATCCGCCGTGGGCGTTGAAATTTGAGAAGGCGCATTCCTAGTACGAGAGGACCGGAATGCATAAACCTCTAGTGCACCAATTGTTCTACCAAGGGCATCGTTGGGTAGCTATGTTTAGTTTGGATAAGCGCTGAAAGCATCTAAGCGCGAAGCCGTCTTTAAGATTAGATTTCTCAGATCTCCCAGAGACTATGGGATTGATAGGCCGTATGTGTAAGTTTGGCAACAAATTTAGCAGAGCGGTACTAATAGATCGTTTTTTTCTCCGCGCTTTTCTGTTTGAAAAGTTGTGGAACTATAAGAATGTCCAGTTTTGGCGCTCGTTAACGCGTTTATAATTTCGGATTTCAGATGTCGGATTTCAGATTTGGAATTTTGAAAATTATTTTTTATATTGATATATAAAAAACATTGTCATTCTGAATTTATTTCAGAATCTGTGTTTGTAATTCACTATATTATGATTAAGATTAGTAAAATTTTAAATTTATAATTTTAAATTTTAAATCAATTTTAAATTTTTAAATGACTAAAAATAATTTTTAAAAGATAATTTAAAATTTGTTTATTTTATTTTAATTTCATTTCAAATTAAAAATTCCAAATTCAAAATCTCAAATTACAAATTTAATTGTTTTTAATGTCTTCGTGATTTTAGCGGAAGGGGTACACCTGATCCCATCCCGAACTCAGAAGTTAAGCCTTTTAGCACCGATGATACTGCTTTGCGGGAAAGTAGGCCATTGCGGAGACTTTAAAGATAATTAAAACAGATAAAAATAATGGCAATAAAAAGCCATTTTTTTATTGACTATTGAATAAAAATTTTGTAAGATAAAAACATAAATTTGCAATTATCAATTTGACAATTTGACAATCAATTTTTTAAATCTATATTGTCATCCTGAATTTATTTCAGGATTTATGTCTGTTATTAGTTGAATATTACTCAGCAAGACAAACTATAATATTTAAAGTTTTAATAATCTTAATCATAATATAGCGAGTAGTAATAATAGATCCTGAAATAAATTTAGGATGACAGTTTTGAAAATTTAATCATTGAAAATTTATTGCAAATTGCCAAATTGGTAATTGAAAATTAAATTTGGGTGGGTACCAAAGCGGTCAAATGGGGCTGACTGTAAATCAGCTGGCTTTGCCTTCGGGGGTTCGAATCCCTCCCTGCCCACACAAATAATTTTAAATTTACAATTTTAAATTTTAAATCAATAATAATTTTTTAAAAAATAATTTAAAATTTATTCATTTAGATTTCATTTCAAATTTCAAATTAAAAATTTATTTATATGATTACTTTTTTAACCATTTTACAATTTATCACAGCCATTTTATTAATTATTGTTGTTTTATTGCAACAGAGAGGAACAGGATTGTCTGGGCTTTTTGGCGGATCAGGCGATGTGTATAAAACAAAAAGAGGCATTGAAAAAGTTTTATTTACATCTACGATTATTTTAGTAGTTTTGTTTCTCGGTTCAGGATTAGCTATTTTAGTATTTTGAAATTATAAAATTATTTTATAATTTTATCCAGTCAGATGATAGAGTAAATGACAAATTTATGTTTGTTGTAAAAATAAAAAATTTTTTTCAAAAATTATTAAATAAAACTATAGGGAAATTTAGAGGCAAAAAACAGAAAATTCAAAATGATAGCGATTTAGACCAAAAATTAGTATCAAGATTAAATAAAACAAAAATCCCTAATTTAATGCAACTACGTCAATTGTCGCAATTTTTGTCTATTAAAGAAAAAAAAATTATTAAAATATTATCTCTGATAATTTTTCTTTGTTTAATTTTTCAGGCAAGTTATTTTTATTTAACCCACATAAAAATTGTTCCAGCATCAGCTGGCGATTATACAGAAGGCGTAATCGGAAGTCCGCAATATATAAACCCTATTTTTTCTTCAGTCAATGATGTTGACGCGGATTTAGCGCAATTAATATTTTCAGGATTGTTAAAATATGATAATATTACAGGAGAATTAAAGCCTGATTTATGTAAAAGATATGAGATTAGCGAAGATTTAAAATCTTATACTTTCTTTTTGCGCGATAATTTGTTATGGCAAGATGGGGAGCCGTTAACGGTTGATGATATTGTTTTTACAGTAGAGTTGATAAAGCATCCAGAAATTGAAAAAAGTCCGCTAAGAGTAAGTTTTATTGGCGTAGATGTTGAAAAGATTGACGATAAAACAGTTAAATTTATTTTACATGAACCTTATGCTCCGTTTTTATCTATTTTAACTTTCGGCATTTTGCCAAAGCATATTTGGGAAGAAGTTAATCTTTATAATTTAAATTTAGCTGAGTATAATCTTGAACCTGTAGGCTCTGGCCCGTATAAAGTAAAGACGCGGGTAATTGACAGAAATGGAAACATAAAATCTTATGTTTTAACTGTTAATGATGAGTATTATAGTGATAAGCCTTTTATTAAAAATTTAACATTAATTTTCTTTTCAGATTACAATGAAGCGGCAAACGCGTTAAAAACAAAATCAATTCAAGGATTAAGTTTTCCGCCGATTAACATAGAAGAAGAATTGTCTCTTAAGGGAAGCCTTAATCTGTATCCTCTAATTTTACCAAAATATACAGCGATTTTTTTTAATCAAAATCAGAATCAATTTTTAGAAGATAAAAATATAAGAGAAGCGCTGGATTTAGCAATTGATAAAAATAAGATTGCGCAAGTTTTAATGAGAGGAATGGCAAAACCGATTAACGGACCGATTTTATTTAATTACAAAGATTACTATCAGGAAATTTCAGAAATTGAATTTAATATTGAAAAAAGCAAGGAATTGATAGAAAAGGCAAAATTTAAAAAAGAAGAAAATAGTGAATTTTATAAAAAGAAAATTAATGTTGACGGAGAGGTAGAAGAACAGGAGCTGTTAATATCTTTAACCTTAATTGATTCGCCGCAAAATATTGAATTAGCTGGGATGATAAAAGATTTTTGGAAAGAGATAGGAGTTAATACTGAAATTAATTTGTTAGAGATTAGCGAGATTAAAAAAGTGCGAGACGAAAGAAATTATCAAGCGATGCTTTATAGCGAAATTCTCGGATTTGACCCAGATCCTTATCCTTTTTGGCATTCTTCGCAAGTTAGTTTTCCTGGATTAAATTTATCTGGATTTAACAATAAAGAGGCTGATAAATTATTAGAAGACGCAAGAATTATTATAGACAAAGATATCAGAATAGAAAAATATAAAAAATTTCAGGAACTTTTAAATGAGGAAAAAACAGCGATATTTTTATTTCAGCCGATTTACGATTATGTTATTGACAAAAATATAAAAAATGTAAAAATATCTAATATAGTTGTTCCGTCAGACCGTTTTTCCAATATTAATGAATGGTATATTAAAACAGAACGGCAATTTAGTTGGAAAAATTAATTTTGGACGATTAGCTCAGTTGGCTAGAGCGCTTCGTTTACACCGAAGAAGTCGTAGGTTCGAGTCCTACATCGTCCACTTTTTTAATTTTTTGAATTACGAAACACAAAAAATTTTGTCATTCTGAGGCGATAGCCGAAGCCACGCCTCGCGGGTGGAAATGATTTTAAAATAATCTAATTAGCATTAAAGCAGATTTTTCGCTCCCGATGGTCGCTCAGAATGACATGATTTTTGCATTTCGTAATTCAAGGTAATTTAAAATTTAAAATTGATTTTTGGGGACGTAGCTCAGTTGGTTAGAGCGCTCCGTAGTCCTACGGAGAGGTCGCCGGTGGTTTATCATTACAATTTATTTTTATGGGGGCGTAGCTCAGTTGGTTAGAGCGTCTGCCTGTCACGCAGAAGGTCGCCGGTTCGAGCCCGGTCGTCCCCGCAAATTAGATTAAAATTTTGTTAAGCAAAAAATACAATTTAATTATTTTGTTTTATGCATAGTTGTAATAAGCATAGGCGTTTTAATAGCGATAAAAAAACCAATAGATATTGAAATTGTTAAAAATAAAAATATTAACTTAAATTAGAATTAAATAATAATAAATATTATTTAATTTTTTTATTGAGCAAAGTAAATGAAAATTTTAATTAATACTTTAGATATTAATATAACTGGAATTTGTAATTACGCTTGTGAATATTGTTATGGAGAAAGTGATGATATTGATATGTCTGTTAAAATTTTTAAAAAGATTATTATACTTGGCAAAATGTTAGGTGTTGATAATTTAGAATTTTGTGGCGGAGAGCCATTGTTGCATAAAAAATTTGTAGAATTTGTAAAAGAAGCAAAAAAAGCTAATTTTAAATTGATACTTAGAACAAATGGTATCTTTATCAAAAAATATGAACAAGTAATTATTGATAATTTTGATTGGGTTGGAATTTCTTTAGATGGTCTTGAAAAAGAAAATCATTTTATGAGAAAATGTTCTACTTTATCTTCAAAAGAAAAATTTGATTTACCTATAAATAATATTATTGAACTTAAATCAAAAAATCCATCTTTAAAAATAATTTTAAATAGTGTTGCGTCTTCGCTTAATTATAGGGAATTAGAAAAATTTTCTAAATATATATTAAAAAATCGTTTACCTATTCATAAATGGAAAATATATCAATTTTTGGCAAACAATTATAGATCAATTGATTTTAGACAAAAATATTATTTATCAAATGAAAAATTTGCAAAACTAAAAATAATTTTAGATACAAAAAAATTGAAGTCAAATTTAGGAGTTGATGTAATATTCAAAGAAGCTCATGAAAATAATTTAAGTTGTATTATAATTAAGTCAAAAGGAGATATATTTATAGGAGGCAAAAAAATAATAAATATTAATAAAAATAATTTAAATTTTATAATGAATAAAATTTTAAAAATTTCCGAACTAAATATAGTTATGAATAATAAATTAATTACTTATTCTAAATAATTAGATATATTTTGCGAAAAAAATAATTTGTCAATCGGTTTCCAATATGAGGTGGACTAATACACTTTATTTACAAATTAAAAATAAATTGCTATAATTAAAATAGATTTACTGCATAATAAGTTGTGTGGCGAGATTTTTAGATTTTTAGGCAATTTTTAAAAATTTTATAAGTATATTTCGTAGTCCTACAGAGGGCGTTGAAAAATTTGACCAAAATATATCTGTCCGCCTTTAGAGGAGAAATCGCAACAGTAAATTATTATGTAATAGTTCTAACATACTTATAATTTCAGATCTGCATTTTATGTAATATTTTGCATTTTTGAATTTTTTTTAAATTTATGAAAAAGAAAAAAACAATTTCTCATATAGATAAAAAAATATTGGAGGAGATTAAAAAATCTTTAGAGGAGAGGCGCGACAAAATTAAAACTGAGTTGGATAAATTTACAAAAGAGGACAAATATGAACACGAAAAACACAAGGCTATTTTTCCAGAATTCGGCGATAAAAATGATGAAAATGCTATTGAGATTGCCGCATTCACAGATAATCTTTCAATAGGGAAATCTTTGGAATATATACTTCGCGACATAGAAGACGCATTACAAAGGATTGAAAAAGGCGTTTATGGAATTTGTAAATATTGCCACGAGCCGATTTCACAAGAGAGATTAAAAATCAGACCAGTGTCTTCAGCTTGCGTTAAATGCAAAAAAAAGATAAAAAGGGAAGAATAGATGAATTTTATTAGAGTTTTACAGGGCGGCATTTCAACCGCTTTGTTTATTGCGGTTATGGTAATTTATAAGATTTGCGCGCGCAAGCCTATAAAAAAATAAAATTTTATTATAATCATATCAAAATTTCTGTACAAAAAATTATAGTTAAATTATTATTAGCAATAATTAAATTGCTGGCATTGATTAAGAATATTTTTGCCTCTATTTTTATTGTTACGATTTATAAAATTTTGAGCTTTTTATTTAAATTTTTATATAGATCTTGTGGAAGGTTTACTCTTATTAAGTCTTACAAAATTTATAGTTTTATAAAAAAGAATTTGCGGGATAATTTTTTTCTGATAAAAAATAAGTTTTTACATATTTTTGGCAGCCGATATATTGTTCATTTTATTATTATAATTATTGCTGGATTAGTTATCACTTCTAATACAAAAGCTAATGGAATAAAGGTTGGCGCGACTAAACTAATCGACAATAATTTAATAAGTAAATTAGTCAAAACAGGAGAATTCAAAGATAGCGAGCAGGTTAATGAATTAATAGAAGAGGATATTGAAATAACAAAGGTTGTAAAAAAAAGAATAGATTCGTATCTTTATGAAAAAAATGAGGCAGTTTCATATCGTCCGCGGTTAAATATAGCAGAAGAGAATAAAGACTATAATGCTTTATTACAGACAAGCGACACGATTTCAACGCCAAGTATTATAAATACTAAAAAAGCGCCGCGGCAAAGAACTAAAATTGAATATTACATTGTTCAAGACGGCGATACTGTATTTGATATTGCTAAAAAATATAATATAACAGCCAATACTATTATTTGGGAAAACAGCCTTAATCGCTATGGATTTATTAAACCCGGACAAAAATTAACGATTTTATCGACAACAGGCATAACATATAAAGTGAAAAAATACGACACAATAGGCGGGATAGCTAAAAAATATAATATTAAAGAAAGCGATATAATTAAAGCTAATAATATTACAAGCGTTTCAACTCTACAAATAAATCAAAAATTAGTCATTCCTGGAGCAAGGCAAGTTTCATCGCCAGTTAGAGTCGCAGTTTCAACTATTTCCAGATATACCAAGTCAGCGGCAGTTAAAAAAACTTCCATTAAAAGTTCAACAAGGCTACTGTGGCCGGCAAGTTGTCGCGTGATTACCCAATATTATCATTGGGGGCATCATGGATTAGACATCGCGTGTAAGAAAGGAACTCCAATTTACGCGTCAGAAGATGGAGTTATAAGATCATCTGGTTGGGCGTCTGGTTATGGAAAACGGATTACGATTAATCATGGAAGCGGTATGCGGACTTTATACGCGCATTTGACTAAAATTTATGTGAGCTCGGGTCAGGCTGTTAACAGGGGCGACACGATAGGACTAATGGGATCAACTGGATGGTCAACAGGACCGCATTTGCATTTTGAAGTTATTGCGAATGGCGTTAAAAAAAATCCGTTATCATATATAAAATAACCGCAAAATTTATTATTTGCCAATCGCATTATTTTTTTGTATAATATACCAAAATGTTACCGAATTGGTTAGCAGTTACATCTTAAATTATGAATTACAATAATAATCAAATTCATCCTTACAGAAAAATCGCCTTTAATTTTTTGTTTATTTCTGTTATTTTAGCAGTTTTAGTTATATATTTTGTATTTTATCAAGTTAAAGTTCATATCACTCCAGCGAAGGAAAAAATAGTTTCAACATTTTTAATTCAGGTTCAGGAGGACGGGGAAGAGATAATAAGCGAGGGGATTATCAACGGAACGATTGATGAAAAAGAAGCAGAAAGCGAAAGGGAATTTTCCGCTTCAGCGGTTAAAGAAAAATTTTTTAGCCAAAACGGAAAAGTTTTTATCATAAACACTGCTGATTTTAATCAGCCGCTTGTCGTAAAAACAAGGCTGCTTACTGTTGATAATATTCTGTTTAAAATTAAAAATGGAGTTACAGTTCCAGCTGGAGGGGAAGTTGAAGTAGAAGTTTATCCAAGCGATAAAAATTTTAACAACGTTATTAAACCATCAAAAATGACAATTCCAGGACTATCATCAAGTTTGCAAGAAAAAATTTACGCTGAAAATAGACAGGATTTAGGAGGAACAAAAGAAGTAAAAACACTCAGCCAAGAAGATATTGATATTGCTATAGAAACTTTATCAGAAGATTTATATAAACAAATCAAAAGCGAATTTGTTGCTGCTAATAGCAAGAAAATTAATTTTAATCTATTGGGCAAAATTCCTAAAATTAAAAATGTTGATTTAGAAGAGGTGGTTTTAACAAAAGTTGACAAAAATATCGGAGATGAATGCGAAAAATTTAAACTGTTTTTAAAAGCAAAAGTTATGGATATATCTTTTGATGAAAATAAGATTGAAGAATTAGCAAATAAAAAAATATTAGATGACATTCCTGACGACAAAAAATTTATTAAATTAGACAAACGCGATTTTAATTATGTTGTTGAAAAGTATGATCTTAAGAAAAAAATAGCATATATTAAAGTTTATATTTCAGGCGAGATGGCTATTAGCGAAGAGAGCAAGAGATTAGATAAAAGCAAATTCGTCGGAATGTCGTTTATTGAATTAAAAAATTATTTAAAGAAATTTCCATCAGTGGAGGATGTTGAAGTATCGTCCGTTGGAAGTTGGTTTAAAACAGTTCCAAATAATAAAAATAAAATTAAAATAATTATAAAAAATTAAAATTATGACACAACATTTTAATGAAAAAAATTTTAACGAAGAAGTTATTAAAGCATCTAACAGCAAACCAGTTTTGGTTGATTTTTTCGCAAGCTGGTGCGGACCGTGCCAGGCACAGTCGCCGACTATTGACGAATTAGCGGAAAGTTTTAAAGAAAAAGCGGTCATTGGCAAACTTGATGTTGGCGAATTTAAACAGATAGCCGCCGATTATGGCGTAATGAGCATACCAGCGATTATGATTTTTAAAAACGAAAAAGTCGTTGAAAATTTTGTCGGGCTTCAAACTAAAGAAATATTAGAAAACGCAGTTAATAAGTATCTGTAAATTTGACTATTAGATTTGCGCGCGCAAGTCTATTCAATATCGTAGATAATATAATATAGACAATTATTCAATACAGTAATTTTTCTTTTTTACTCCACCAAAATTTTTGTTTTTCATTTCTTTTATATTACAATAAGGAAGAAAGGCAAAAACTTCAGATATATAGGAACGTTAAATGAAATTTTTATAAACAAACTTTTATATACAAAGTAATTTATGTCTTATATTATGGAGAATTTGCTTTTAATAATTGATATGCAAGAAGGATTTAGATACCAAGAATCTGAAAAGATATTGCCAAATCTCATGAAACTAAAAGAATCATTCAATGGAAAAATAGTTTTTTCAAAATTTATTAATAATAAAGATTCATTATTTGAAAAACAATTAGATTGGACTAAATTTCAAAATAGTAACGATCAAAAACTATTTTCCGAATTACAAGCATCAAACAATATCGAAATTCAACATAGTACTTATACTGTGTTAAATGATGAATTAAGGAATTTTATCAAATCAAATAATATTACAAAAGTTTATCTTACGGGAATTTATACTGATGTTTGCATAGTTAAAACTGCTATGGATTTATTTGATTATAATATTGAAACTTTTGTAATTGAAGATACTTGTAATTCTTTGCATGGGAAAAATAATCATGATTCGGCAATTGATAGTCTAAAACATATTCTTGGTAAAAAGCAAATTCTCTTGACTGATGATGTTTGTTTGTAGAAACTCTCCTTCCTTATTGGTTAGCAGTTACAACTTATAATATTAAAAAATATTTAATAAAATTTTATGGAATTTGAATTATTGGACAAAAAAATAGATGAGATTTTCGCGGATTGCGAAGTTGTTTTCGCGGTTGACAAAAACTTAAAGCATAAATGGATAAAAGATTTGGAATATTTAAAGATGTTAAACTTTAAAGCGGATGCGGAAGAGGCGGTTTTTATCCCAGACAGAAAAAAGTTATATATTGCTATTGATTCAATGGAACACGATAGCATACGAATTGCTTGCGCTCAAGCAATTAAAATTTTAAAAAAAACTAATTTTCAATCAGTGAAGATAGGGCTTTACGTCGGAGAAGAATTTAAGGCGGATAATATTAGAGCGATATCAGAGGGGTTTATTTTAGGCGAATATATTTTTGATAAATTCAGATCAAAAAAAATTAAAAACCCTATAAAAAAAATAATTATTTCATCTGAAGAATACAGCGGAAAATCAGTTGCGGCGAAAATTGCCAAAGAAGAATTAAAAACAGGACGAATTTTAGCTAACGCGGTAAATTTTACAAGAGAGATCGCAAATCAGCCGCCAGACGAAATGACGCCGATTCAGATGAGCGAAACAGCCAAAAAATTAGCCGAAGAGAATAATTTACAATGCGAGATTTACGATGAGAAGTTTTTATTGAAAAATAAAATGAACGTTTTTTTGGCAGTCGGACGTGGAAGTATAAATCCGTCGCGGCTTATTCATTTAATTTATAAACCGAAAAACGCGAAAAAAAGAATTGCGATTGTCGGCAAAGGAGTTACTTATGACAGTGGGGGATTAAGCCTAAAGCCGGCTAATTCTATGATAACGATGAAGTCCGACAAAAGCGGAGCGGCGGCAATTTTAGGCACTATGCTTGCTGTTAAAAAATTAGAGTTACCGATTGAGATTCACGGAATTATCGGCGCTGTTGAAAATATGATCGGCGGAAACGCTTATAAGCCAGACGATATTTTAACTGCTAAAAATGGAAAAACCATTGAAGTTAAAAATACTGATGCCGAAGGCAGGCTTGTTTTAGCGGATTGCTTGTGCTACGCACAAGAATTTAAGCCAGATTATATTTTAGATTTTGCCACCTTGACTGGCGCGTGCGTTGTAGCGCTTGGAGAATATACTGTCGGCGTGATGGGATTTAACGCAAAATTAAAAAAAGATATTATGCAAGCGGCAGATGATAGCGGAGAATTATCAGCCGAGTTGCCGTTTAATAAATATTTGCCAAAATTATTAAAAAGCGAAATCGCCGATATCAACAATTTAAGTTCTTCTAATTATGGCGGAGCGATTACCGCTGGACTTTTTTTAAGCGAATTTATCAAGAAAGAAAACAGAGAAAAGTGGGCGCATTTGGATATTGCGGGACCTGCTTATGCTGAAAAAGAATGGGGATGTAACCCTTACGGAGCAAGCGGCGCAGGCGTAAAAATGGCAACAAGATGGACAATGAATTTATTGAAATAATTATCTATGTTTTTTTTGGTGAATATAAAAAAATTGACAGAAATTATTGATTGTTTATAATAAAAATAAAAAACAATAAAAATATGAAAGCAAAAATACATTTTTACAAACGGGATAATATAAATACAGACGAAATTATTCCAGCGCGGTATTTGAATTGCGACAATGAGGCTGAATTAGCAAAACATGCGATGGAGGATATTGACAAAGATTTTACGCAAAATGTCCAGCAAGGAGATTTTATTATTGCGGGAAAAGATTTTGGATGTGGATCTTCGCGCGAGCACGCTATTTGGGCGCTTCGCGGAGCAGGCGTAAAAGGCATAATTGCTAAATCTTTTGCGCGAATTTTTTATCGCAATGCGATTAATAACGGTTTTTTAGCAATTGAATGCTCGGAATTAAACGATGATTTAAAAACAGGCGATGAGATAGAAGTAAACTTAGAACAAGGATTTTTTACTGTTAACGATAAAAAATACAATTTTTCGCCAATTCCAGAATTTGTGAAAAAGATTATGGATAAAAAGGGATTGTTAAATACTATTGAATAAAATTTATTTTTTAACAAGTGGTAAAAATTAAATTAATTAACATTTTATGGACAAAAAAATTTGCGTTATCAATGGTGATGGCATTGGTCCTGAAGTTATGGCTGAAGCCATTAAAGTTTTAAATAATATAGCTAAAAAATACGGACATAATTTTCAGTATGTTGAAGCGCTGGCTGGCGGAGTCGCATGGGATGAATGCGGAGAGCATCTTCCAGAGAAAACTTTAGAGATTGCCAATGACAGCGATGCGATTCTGTTCGGATCAATAGGAGGACCTGTTTCAGACCAAGATAAGCCAAAATGGAAAGATTGTGAGAAGAACGCTCTATTGGCAATGAGAAAATATTTTGACCTTTTTACTAATCTACGTCCATCAACTGTCTTTAAGCCTTTAAAAAATATTTCAGTGCTTAAGCCAGAACTCGTCGGAAACGGTTTTGACATTCTAATTATACGCGAGCTCACAGGAGGCATCTATTTTGGCGGACATAAGACCAAAAATGGCGTTGCTGAGGATATTATGAAATATTCCGAAGCAGAAGTTAGACGCGTCGCGAAAGTAGCATTTGAAGCGGCAATGAAAAGAAAAAAGTTTTTAATCTCCGTTGATAAAGCTAATATTTTAGATTGCTCTGTGCTTTGGAGAAAAGTAGTAAACGAAGTTGCCGAAGATTATCCGCAAGTTAAACTCCAGCATATGTATGTTGATAACGCGGCAATGCAGCTTGTTAAAAATCCGCAAGAATTTGATGTGATTGTCACAGGAAATATGTTTGGAGATATTTTATCAGACCTATCTTCAACTTTCGCGGGATCGCTTGGGTTGCTTGCGTCAGCGTCTTTAAATGAATCTAATTTTGGAATGTATGAACCGAGCGGAGGGTCGGCTCCTGATATTGCTGGGAAAGGAATCGCGAATCCTATCGCGCAAATTCTTTCAGTGGCAATGATGCTGAAATATTCGTTTGGATTAGAAAAAGAATCAGATAATATTGAGCAGGCGGTAATTAAAATTTTAGAACAAGATTATCGCACAGGAGATATTTGGGAGCAAGGATGCCAAAAAATAGGGACAAAACAGATGGGTGATAAAATCTGCGGGAATATATAGAATCATTTTAACACAATAACATAATAACATTTAAACATTATAATCATACTAAGAAAAACAGACACGGCTTTTGCAATATTGCAAAAGCCGTGTTTTATTTTTAATATATTTAAATATTTTACAAATTATCAATTTATAATTAATTCCGCGATTTGGACTACGTTCAGCGCTGCGCCTTTTAAAATCTGATCCCCGCATACGAAAAATTCTAAACCGTTTTTTCCAAAAATCAGACTGTTCCTTATTCTGCCAACCTCAACACTGTATTTTCCGCTGGCTGTTAAAGGCATAGGATAAACGCGATTTTTAATGTCATCGCGAATTTGAATTCCGTCCGCGTTTTGAAAAATATTTTTAATTTTTCGTATATCAACCTTTTTTTCTGTTTCAACTAAAATGCTTTCTGAATGTGCTCGCATTATTGGAACCCTAACACAAGAGCAAGAGATTTTTATATTTTCATCATTGAATATTTTTTTTATCTCCCAGACAACCTTCATCTCCTCTTTTGTATAGCCATTTTTCTGAAAAACATCAATATGCGGAATTAAGTTAAAGGCGAGCGAATGCTGAAAAATTTTATTGCCTGTTTTCTCGCCTTTAAGAAATTTTGTTGTTTCAATTTTTAATTCCTCTATACCTTGTGCTCCAGCCCCGCTTGCGGCCTGATAAGTTGATATAATAATTTTTTTTAATCCATAATTTTTATATATTTGCCATAATGGAATTGAGGCAATAGCTGTTGTGCAATTTGGGTTTGCGATTAATAACGAATTTTTTACAGCATCTGGATTTATCTCAGGAATAACTAACGGAATATTTTCATCATATCTAAAAGTTGAAGAATTATCAATCACGATACAATTATTGGAAGTCGCTTTTTTTGCATTAAGTTTTGACCATTCTCCGCCGATCGCAAAAAACGCAATGTCTAATTTATTGTAATCAGCGCGATTTGCGTTTCGCAGGATAATTTCGCCGAACTGGGTTTTGATTTTTTGTCCAGCGGATTTTTCAGACGCGTATAAATTTAAAAATTCAATAGGAAATTTTCGTTCAAATAAAACATTCAAAATTTCCTTTCCAACCATTCCAGTAGCGCCAAAAATTCCAATTTTATATTTTTTCATAGTTTTTTATTTTATAAAAATTTTATGAAAACCGCGCATTACTTTTTTCATTTCGTCGGTTTTAACGATCGCTTCTAACCGTGCGCAATTTTTATATGGAAAAGCGCCAATTTGCGGATCAGGGCAAATTTTTATCAAAGTGTTATTGAAAGTGCTTACTGTTTTCCAGTCTAAATTTCCAATCAACATAACCATATTTACTGGTGACGCGCTTATTTTACAATTTTTCTTTTTTATTTCTTTAATCGCTTTTTTCAAATTTTTATTTCTGCTACCAACAACTATCTGTAAACTATCGCGCGTATTCCGTATTAAAACCATATTAAGCGCAAGCAAATTTAAAATCTTGCTTATTTCAAAAAGAAATCCGTGCTCATTAATTCCATTACCGCTAACAATTATCATTGCCAGCCCTTTTTTAAAACCGATGATTTTCGCGCCTTTTTGTTTTGAACTATCCGCTTTTATTAAAGTTTTGTTATTATAATTAATAATTGACGCGACTTCAACGGTTGTCCGTGTTTTTTCAACATATTGCATAGCTTTATTATGGATAATTTTGCCAGCCTCTTCTGCTTCAATATAACTTAAACAAGATACTGTTTTTGTGTTTTTAACAATTCTCGGATCGGCAGATAAAACTCCATTGACATCTTTCCATAAAATAATTTTATTGGCTTTTACAGCCGCGCCAACAAAACAGGCAGTCGTGTCTGTTCCGCCACGTCCCAAAATCGTTGTTCGGTTATTTTTTGTAATTCCAGTAAAACCAGCAATTACTGGAATTGATTTTATATTTTTTAATTTCGCGCGAATATTTTTCGCAGAAATTTTATAATCAATATTTGCGTTAAGATAATTGTCGTCCGTAATAATCGGAATATTCTCTGCAAATAATTTTTGCGAGAATAGATTACTAGAATTTAAAAATTCAGTAAAAAAAATGGTTGACATTTTTTCGCCATAAGATAAAATTTTATCGCGGAAAATATCCAATGAATTAAATTTGCGTATTTTTTGAAAATCAATTTCAAGATTTTTTAACAAATTATCAATTTCAGTAATGGCGATTTGCTGATTTTTTTTATCCATTTTTACGAAGTTAATCATCTTAATATGCTTCGTGCGGATTTTTTCAATAGATTTTTTCTCAATTTCTTTATTTTTCTTATATAATAATAGATTTTCTAAAATATCAGTCACGCCATTTAAAGCTGAAATAACAACAATCGGATAAAATCCGTTTTCAATCTGTTCCTTAATCTGTTTTTTTATTAATAAAATAAATTTTTGCGTAAGAATTCCACCGCCAAATTTATTTACTATGATTCTGTTTTGTGTTTTTGTTTTCATAATTTTCTTATTTTTCCAAAATAGTCTCTTTAATCTTCTGCCCAAAATGCCTTCCAACTCCGCGCTCTTGTAAAAATACTAAAATTTTATCGCCCTTTTTTAATTTGACAACGGAAATATATCCGTTGTCTTTTTTGGTTAGGCGGATTGTTTCTGCGTTTTGCATTATCAAACTTATATTTCTGTTTTCAAATTTTGCTTTAACAATCAGCATCGGTCTTTTTTCAATTTTTACTCGCCCGATAATCGCTTGCTCGGTATTTCCTTTGGAATCAATAATTAACGACTTGTCTCCGCTTTTTAATTCAGCGAGGTATTTTGTTTTATCGTTCGGCATTCTAATATAAGCATGCGCGCCGCCAGCATTTACCCTGAAAGCGCGCGGATCGCAATATGGATTTTCAACATTTTCATTATAAACCAAAAACATAGCGCTTGACGAATCGCCGACCAACATCCCTTGTCCTGGGTTTAAAATTGACGAAGTATCAATTACAACTCTGTCGCCGATGCCAAGCGCTTCTACGTTTGTAATTTCAGCTTCAACTAATTTTAATTTTTCGTTTTGCGTTTCTTTAATAAGTCCGCCGACTTTTTTGATTTCATTTAAGTCGCTTGTTTCTAATAAAATTCCGTCCGCGCCAACCTCCATAGTTTCTAACGCTAATTTTGCTTCTTTGTAATTTTTAACACATTGAATTATATTTGAAGTTTTAGAAATTAAATTTTCTAATGGAATAATTGTCCATTCTTTATTTTTAACAATAATCGGGATTTTACCTTGATATTTAATCGCTTCATCTTCTGATTCTTTTGTTGTTAAAAAAACTTCCGCAACATTTTTATTTATTTTTAAATCTGCTTTTTCGCTATCGGAAATAATTAAAGTCCGTGATAATTTTTTAATCTCATCAATATTTTCAGGTTGAACATAAATCGCTTCAAATCCGCTTTCAATCGCTAAAGTAGCCAACTTTTTATCCCAAAAAGGGAGTTTATACCAAAATTTTTTCATAAATTTTAAAAGTTAAAATAAATATTAAGATATAAAAATATTATTTTGAATTACAAAACGCAAAAAATATGTCACCCTGAATTTATTTCAGGGTCTGTCATTACTATTCGCTGAATTATAATTGGATGAATAAAATCTAAATTTTTATTTTATACTGCTTAAATATAATATAGTAAATAGTAGATACGAATCCTGACCCCGCTGCTCGCGAGCGGCGGGGCAGGATGACAATACTTGAATTAAAATTATTTTTTTAGTTATTTAATTATATAAAAATATTAAGATATTATTGCGCGTAAACCGCGCTTCTTATTTTTTTAATCATAGCAGGGACATCGTCGGCTTGAAAAGCGTTGCGTCCGACTGAAACTCCTGCGGCTCCTACTGAAACACAATCACTAATAGATTTTAGCATTGTTTCTTCGCTTCCTTTTGCTCCGCCAGCGATTACAACAGGAATATCAACACCATCGCAGACTTTTTTAAAACTTTTCGCGTCTCCTGTAAATGGAACTTTTACGATATCCGCTCCGAGTTCAAACGCTACGCGCGCGGCATGCTTTACTTTTTTCGTGTCTGTATAATTAATAATCTTTCCATCAACTTCATCTCGCGGGTACATCATAGCAAGCAGAGGCAAGCCGACTTTTTCGCACTCATAAGAAATTTTTCCTAAATCCGCCAACATTTCAGGCTCGTATCTGTTTCCTAAATTTATATGAACTGAAACTCCTTGCGCGCCCATCTCTTTTATTTCTTGTGGAGTTGCGATTAAAACTTTTTTTAACACAACGCCCATTCCTGTTGAAGCGGAGCAATGGATAATTGTCGGAAGATCGCCGATAACCATTTTGTATTTTTTGTAAATTCCTTTATGGATTACAATCGCGTCAACTCCTCCTTCTTTAACGTTCGCGATAGTTTTTTTTATATCAATTAATCCGTCAATCGGTCCGTCGCTAACCCCATGATCCATTGGCAGAATAACAGTTCTGCCTTCAGGGCTGATAATTTTGTCCAGCAAATTTTTTTTGTCCATAAAATTTATAATTATATATTAAATTTTGACATATTTTATTTCCTTATTTTTTAACACTCCTTGACAATGGAGAGTCGGGGAGGGTTTTTTAAAAAATTTAACCCCTTAAATTATCTTTGTCAGGTGGGATTTAATATGAAATATGCTAAAGTTTAGTTATATAAATTAGAAAAACCTCTTAGTGAGGCTTTTGTTTTTTTTAGTTATTTTATAAATTAACAATCGCCTCAAATAATAAAATTAAAAAAATAATAAGATACGAAAAAAGAGAAAAATAAATTTTCCCAAATATTAAATACAACTATTTTTTCTGCTTTAATTAAATTCATTATATATTTTAAATTTTTTGCGACTTTATAATATATTTTACTTCTTATTATATTTTTGTCAAATAATTGATTTTTGTAAAAGATAGTGCTAATATGTATATAAATTAAAATTTTATATAATAGATTTGCCGCATAATTAATTTCTATCGTGATTTTTTTTCCAAAAAACGGATAAGCAATTTTGACCAAATTTTTCAAAAATTTTAACGCCTTCCGAAGCACTTTGGCGGACTTATAAAATTGTTTGAAAAATTTGTCTCACCCCGTAGTCCTACGGGGCGTCACGAAACTAATTACGCGGCAAGTCTAATTCTTATTTTATGATTGGAGCAGATATTTTGTTAAAATCTTTATTAAAAGAAGGAGTAGAAATAATTTTTGGCTATCCTGGAGGAGTAACAATTCCATTGTATGACAAACTTAAAAATTATCCGCAGATTAAGCATATTTTAACGCGGCACGAACAGGGTGCCGCTTTAGCCGCTGACGGATATTTTAGAACTACTGGCAGGGTCGGGGTCTGTCTTGCCACATCAGGACCTGGCGCAACAAATTTAATTACTGGAATTGCTAACGCTTATATGGATTCTATCGGAATAGTCGCAATTACTTGCCAAGTTTCGAGCGCTCTTATCGGCTCGGACGCTTTTCAAGAAGTTGATATCACGAGAATTACAAAGCCGATAACCAAGCATAATTATTTTATTGATAATATTAATGATTTGCCTAGTATCGTAAACGAAGCGTTTTATTTGGCGTTAAGCGGACGACCGCGTCCAGTTCATATTGACATACCAGTAGATATTTTAAAAACCGAAGTTAAAAAATTCAATTATCCGTCAAAGGCAAGTTTGTCAAGTTATAGTTCTTTGCAAAAAATTAGCAAGGAAGAAATAAAAAAAACTTGTCAATTGATTGAAAAATCCGAAAGACCTATTGTAATCGCTGGACACGGAATATCAATATCGCAAGCAGAAACGGAATTAAAAAAATTTATTGAAAAAACGGATATTCCTGTTGTTACCACTTTGTTGGGAATTGGCTCGCTGTCTGAAAAGCATCCGATGAATTTTGGAATGCTTGGAATGCATGGAATGGCTTACGCTAATTATGCCACGCATAATGCTGACTTAATTATTGGAATTGGAACTCGTTTTAGCGATCGCATCACTGGAAACATAAAAGAATTCGCAAAAAACGCAAACGTTATTCATATAGATATTGATCCTGCTGAAATTGGAAAAAATATTTCTGTAAATATTCCGCTTCTCGGAGACTGTAAAAAAATATTAATGGAACTGAATAAAAAAATTGTTCAGTTGTCGCATAGCGATTGGGTGATGAAAATTAAAGAACGGAAGGAGCAGACAGATTTGCAAAAAATAAAAAAAAGTTCAAGGATTGATAATAATAAATGCTTAATGGCGCAGGATATTATGCGTGAAATAGATTTACAGACTAAAGGCGAGGCGGTTATTGTTAGCGATGTAGGACAAAATCAAATGTGGAGCGCGCAATATTTTGAATATACAAAGCCAAACCAGTTTTTAAGCGCTGGCGGGCTTGGTTCGATGGGATACAGTCTGCCTGCTTCCATTGGAGCTAAATTTGGAAATCCAAAATCAGACATTTGGGCAATAATGGGAGATGGCGGTTTTCAGATGAATATGCAGGAGTTAGGCGTAATTATGGAACATAAATTGCCGATTAAAATTATAATTTTAAATAATGGATATTTAGGAATGGTAAGGCAGTGGCAGGAGATGTTTTTTGAAAAAAATTACGCCGCGACTAAATTAGCAAATCCAGATTTTATCCAAATCGCTAAATCTTACGGAATTGAAGCTTATCAAATAACTGAATGGATGGATGCTAAAAGCAAAATAAAAAAAGCCATCAATTCAGACAAGCCGATTTTTCTTGATTTCATAATTGGCGCTGAAGATATTGTTTTGCCTATGATTCCAACAGGGAATAACCTAGGTGATATTATTGTTGAAAGGAGTTGAAAATATGAAAAATAATTTTTGGCAGGAGATTAAAAAGCCGATTTTAACGTTGGCGCCGATGGCAGGATTTACCGATAAGTCCTTTCGGCAAACCTGCAAGCAGTTTGGCGCTGATATCTGTTATAGCGAGATGGCAAGCGCGTCAGCTTTATATTTTCAGCCATTAAAAACTTTAGAATTAATCCGTTTTGATAAAATTGAAAGGCCTTATATAGTCCAACTGTTTGGAAAAAATCCGCTGCATTTTGCAAAAGCGGTTCGTATTGTAACTAAAAAGATTAAACCTGATGGAATTGATATAAATTTTGGCTGCCCAGCAAAAAAAATATTCAAAGAAGGTTCGGGGGTCGCCTTAATGGATGATCCTAAATTATCAAGAGAGATTATTAAAACAGTTTGCGTAAACACAGATTTGCCAGTTTCAATTAAAATTCGCTCTAATGGAAAAAAAATAACAGCTGAAAATTTTGCGCAAAAAATTTGCGATATTCCTATTTCAGCTATTATGATTCATGGAAGAAGTTATCAACAAGGTTTTAGCGGAAAAATTGACACAAAGGCTATAAAAAATATTAGAAAGATTTTTTCAGGAATAATTTTAGCCAATGGAGGTATAAATTCGTTGTCGGACGCTCAAGAAATATTAAAAAAAACAGAAGCGGACGGAATCGGAATTGCACGCGGAGCGCTTGGCAGACCGTGGATTTTTAAAGAGATTAAAGAGGGGAAAGAAGAGCCGAAAAATATAGATTTAATATTTAAAACAGCATTAAAGCATCTGAAATTATGCGAAAAACAAAAAGGCGAGCGCGGGATTATTGAAGCGCGCAAGCACTTGGCTTATTACATAAAAGGATTGCCAAATATTAAAAAATTTCGTCAAAAATTTATGCAAATTACTGCCTTAAAGGATTTACAAAATGAGATTATTAAGATTAATAATTTTTTGAAATCAAAATAAACAAATTTTATGCTTATACAATTCATTATAATTCTATTTTCGCTGTTTGCTATTTCTCGGCTTCAGAGTAAATTAAAAACCAAAGAAATTATTCTTAAAGAATTTTATCTTTGGCTTTTATTTTGGGTAATTATTATAATTACTACTCTTTGGTTTAGAAAAACAGATATTATAGCAAAATTTTTTGGCGTTGAAAAAGGCGCGGATTTAGCTATTTATATTTCTATTATATTTTTATTTTATCTGCTATTTAAATTGATTGTGAAGATTAAGAAAATAGAACGGGACATTACTAAAATTACAAGAGAGATTGCAATTAAAAATTCAAAAAAGGATTAAAATATTTCTAACTCAAATAGCCCTTCTTGAATTCCAACTTTACCGACAAAATAAATTTTTTCTCCATTAAAATTTAACGCAAAATCATTTATCTTTGCTTGATTAGCTAAAATTTGGACATTTTTTTCTTTATAATCAAGATCAGTGATTTTTAATGTTTCCCCAACTTGAAATAATAGATGCTTAAAATCGCTATACCACACTATCTGTTTGACTTCCTCGCTGTATCTTCCGACAAGATTTTTTTTATTGATTTTAAAATCATAAATGTATATTTCATAATCATTATTATACGCTAGACGGTAATCGCCGCCTATTTTTTTGCTCCATGCGATATTAACCGCGTTATCGTTTATAATAATTTTTTTAGTGTCAATATTTATCACTGTCAATTTTTGCGATTTTTTATCCATAATCGCAAGAAAATTTTCTGGACTATCTTGAAATTTAAAATTAAGCGAATCAAAATTTAATAATTTTACAGATTTATTATTTTTGTCTATTTCTGTTAAAATAGTTTTATCGTCTTCAATTGTTAAAATGTATATCACGCCGTTGATAATATCAAAATCAAAAAAATCAGGCAATCTATCATTAGCATAAAGTTCGTCTAACTTATAGTTCAGCAAATTAAACCTGTAAATTTTTTTATTGTCATTGAAATAAATAATGTAATCGCTTTGCCTGTCCCAAAGCAAGTTTTTTATTTTTATGTTAGGTATTTTTTGCTCCAAGTCAATTATTTTTTGTAGAGCGAAATTATATATATAATTTTTATTAAAAGTTTTTACTAAGAGATTTTTATCTTTATTAGAAAGAGTGAGATTGATTAATTGTTCGTTATCACTGATTTTTATATTAGAATAAATATCTGTTAATTCATTATAAATTTTAAAATTAAAATCACTATCATTTTGAATTTGCCGAAAAACTAAAGTTTGATTATTAGGCGAATAAATAAAATTCGCGAGATGCCCTTGGCGGATTAATGTCGGTATAGCGTTTTTTTTAAATAGAATAATATTTTTAATTATGTTTACTTTTTCGCTATCCACTTTTATTGTTTTTTCCCATTCTTGGAATCCTTTTTTAGAAATAGAAACAATATATTTACTTGGAGGCAATTCAATAATTTTATAAGATGTTTCTAAAAAATTAGTCGCTGTTTGAAATTTGCCATTAAGAAAAATTTTAATCTCCTTAGAATCAAACTCCAATAATATTCCGCCAGTCGGCTGAAATTTATTTTTTTTATAGTTATAACTATAGCCAGCAGAATATAAAAGAATTATTGTTGATAATAATATAAATATAATAATAAAAATTACATATAAAATTCGGCGAAAATTTAAAGACATAATATTAATAATGCAAAAATCAAAATTCAAAAATCAAAATAATTAAGAAATTAATTTTAATTTATCGCAAATTTTATCAATAAGCCATTGAGGCGCGGACGCTCCAGCGCTAACGCCAACCGTTTTGAATTTAGAAAATTTTTTTAAATTTAATTTTTTAACGTTGTTTATAAAAAAAGAATTTTTATTTTTTTGTTTAGCTATTTGAAATAATCTTGTTGAATTAGCGCTTTTTTTGTCGCCAACAACAATAATTGCGTCATTCTTTTTAGCTAAATTTTTAATATCTTCCTGTCTATCTTTAGTTGTCTGGCAGATTGTATTAAATATTTTTAATTTTTTGATTTTTTTTAGTAAAATATCTGCAATTTCCATAAAATTTTTTTGGTTTTGCGTTGTCTGGCTCACAAACAACGCATTTTTAAATTTAGAAAAATCAATATTTTGCAAATCTTTAATTTTAGAGATAATAACAGCTTGATAATCACACCAACTGTTGACGCCTTTTATTTCTTTATGATTTTTATCTCCAAAAATTATTATTTTTTTACCTTGCTTGTAAAATTTATGAACAATTTGCTGCAGTCTATTTACTTTCGGGCAAGTCGTGTCAATAATATTCAATTTTTTATTTTTAGCTTTAAAAATAATTTTTTTTTCTATTCCGTGAGCGGTTATTATAACAGTTCCTTTTTGAATATTGTTTATAGAACTGATTTTTTTAATTCCTAATGATTTTATTTTTTTAACAATTTCTTGATTATGGCATAAGTCACCTAAAATATATATGTCTTCATCGTATTTCCCAACATAATCCACAACCGTTTGATATGCCTTTTCAACGCCTTGGCAAAATCCAGCGAATTTACTGATTGTTATTTTCATAAGTTATTAGATTTGTTATGTAATAAATTTCTACTGTAATTTTAATCTTTTTGCCAAATTTTTGAAAAAATTTGCCTAACCCCGTAGTCCTACGGGGCGTTACAAAATTTATTACGCGACAAGTCTATTAAAATTTATTAAGTTCTTTTATAAATTCATTTAATAATTTTTTTTCTTTGACTTTTTTAATAATTTTTCCCTTTTTGCAAATCAGCCCGCAGTTTTTTCCGCCAATTACAGCAATATCCGCCTCGCGCGCTTCTCCTGGACCGTTCACAACGCATCCCATTACAGCGATATGTATCGGTTTTTTATAATTGGAAACCGCCCTCTCTATTTTTTTAGTTAAAGCGATTAAGTCAATTTCTGTCCGTCCGCAAGTCGGACAACTAGTTATTATCGGACCGAAATTTCTCAAATTCAGAGAGCTAAGTATTTCTTTAGCGACTTTTATCTCTTCTACTGAATCTGCTGTTAAGGATACGCGGATTGTGTCGCCGATTCCTTTATATAAAAGATGCCCGATTCCGATCGCGGACATTATTGTTCCGCGAAAAACCGTCCCTGCTTCGGTTATGCCAATATGCAGAGGATAGTCAGATTTCGTGCTTAATAATTTATATGCCTCTACGGTTCTTTCTATATCTGACGCTTTTAGCGAGACAGCGATGTCTGTAAAATTTAATTTTTCTAAAATATCTATATGCCTAATCGCTGATTCAACCATTGCGTGCGCGGTCGCCTTATTTTTATGTTTATTTAGAATATCTTTTTCCAATGATCCAGCGTTAACTCCGATACGAATCGGTATTTTTTTGCTTTGCGCCGTTTTAACAACCGCGGCAATTTTTTCTTTTGATCCTATGTTTCCTGGATTTATTCTTAATTTATCAACCCCTTGCCTGATCGCTTCTAACGCTAAACCGCTTGAAAAATGAATATCAGCCACTAATGGAATTTTAATTTTAGCTTTTATCTCGCTTAAATTTTTCGCCGCCGCCATATTGGGAACAGCAACTCTGATAATTTCACATCCCGCTTTTTCTAATTTTTTTATCTGTCTAACTGTTTTTATTAAATCAGCAGTATCCGTGTTTGTCATTGATTGAATTGAAATAGGGGAGTTTCCGCCGATAAATAAATTGCCGACTTTAATTTTTTTTGTTTTTTTTCTATTTTGCATAAATTTCAGCGCCTAATTTTTTTAGTCTTTTTACGATATTTTCATATCCTCGTTCAATTTGGCAGACATTCCCGATAGTTGTAGTTTCTTCTGCTATTAAGCCAGCAAGTAATAATGTCATTCCCGCGCGCAGATCGGGACTGTCAACGTTTTTTCCAAAAAATTTTGTAGGTCCATTAACAATAACGCGGTGCGGATCGCACATAATAATATTAGCGCCCATTTGGTTTAACTTATCAATAAAAAATAGCCGTCCTTCAAAAATTGATTCGTGAATTAAACTCGCGCCTTTTGCCTGCGTCATTAATAATGTAAATGGCGCTTGCAAATCTGTCGGGAAACCAGGGTATTCATGCGTAATTATATCAGTATTTGTAAATTTGCTATTTGGCAAGGTCTTAATAAAATTTTTTCCGATTTCTAATTTTCCGCCAACGTTTTTTATCATCAATAAAAAATTTTCTAAATGTGAAGGATCGCAGTCTGAAATTTTTATTTTACTATTTGTTAAAAGCCCCATAACAACAAAAGTTCCAGCCTCTATTCTGTCTGGGATAATAGTTGTATTTTTAGCGTTTAATTTTTTTACGCCGTCAATAATAATTACAGATGTTCCAGCTCCTTTAATTTTAGCTCCACAATTATTTAGGTGTTCTGCCAAAGCTGAAATTTCAGGCTCTTGCGCCGCATTTTTTAAGATAGTTTTGCCTTGCGCCAAAACAGCCGCCATCATCAAAGTTTCTGTTCCAGTAACTGAAATCTTTGGAAAGATATAATAACAGCCACAAAGTTTTTTCGCTTTAAAATGATAGCTGTTTTTATACTCTTTAACTTCCGCTCCTAATGCTTTAAACCCCTTAATAAATAAATCTATTGGACGTTTCCCAATCATGCATCCGCCTGGATGCGGCAAAATGACTTCGTTGAATCGTGAAAGCATCGGGCCAGTCAATATAATAGAAGCGCGCAAACTATTGCCTAATTTTTTATCAATTTCAATTTTATCTATCCCATCAGTGGATATTTTTAACTCATTTCTTTCTGGTTTTTCATGAATACCAGCGCCTAGTTTTTCTAAAATTAAAAGCATTCTTTTAATATCACCAATTTGAGGCATATTGCTGATTTTTGTTTCGCCATTTACTAAAACAGATGTGGCTAAAACTTTTAGAGCATGATTTTTAGCGCCCTTGACTTTAATTTCGCCGCTTAATTCGCGGCCTCCTTTAATAATGTATTGTTCCATATTTTTAAGTTAATATTTATTTACTATTTTATTGTAGTAAAAAAGAGCGAGGTTGTAAAGGAAAAGCAAAAAAGAGCAGATTTTTATTGGTATTGACAATTATATTTTATTTTTTTATAATATAATTAGCACTCAAATTTAGAGAGTGCTAATATAGACCTGTTAAATATTCAGTATGTCTAAAATAAATTTATGCGCGATAGACGATTGCGATTATTAAATTATACCGTTAGGAGTTATATAAAAACCGCCAAGCCGATCGGATCTAATTTATTGATGGAGAGATCAGGTATGAGAATTTCTTCGGCTACTATCCGCGGCGAGTTATTAGAATTAGAAACTGAGGGTTATCTTTATCAGCCGCATACTTCAGCTGGACGGGTGCCTACGGAAAAAGGATATAAATTTTGGCTTAAAAATTTTTTCAAAGACAAAGAGTTGAGTGAAAAAAAAAGGTCTATTTTATCAGATGCTAAAAAGCGTTTCAAGCACAACAAGGAACAGCAGTTAAAGGAAATTGCAAAAATTGCATCAGAATTATCGCGCACCACAGTGATTATCGGATTTGCGCGGAATAATTTTTATTATACAGGCATCTCCCAGCTTTTTGCACAACCGGAATTTCGCGAATATAATTTAGTTTGCAATATTTCAGAGATAGTGGATTGCCTTGACGAAAAAGCGCCTAAACTTTTTGACTTAATCAATAAAGATATGGTAATATTGATAGGCAGTGATAATCCTTTTAGTTCAGATTGCTCAATTGTATCAGTTAATTTTAATAATAATTTATTCATTTTATTCGGACCGATAAGAATGAATTACGAAGAAAACGCGGCGATTGTTAAATATTTAAAAAATATAATATAAATATGAGCGAAGAAAAAAAAGATAAAAATATAGATAAAAAAAAGAAAAAAGAGCATAAAGAAGTTAAAGAATTTGAAAGCAGATATAAGCGCGCGCTGGCGGATTATCAAAATTTATTAAGACAAACCGCCAAAGAGAAAGAGGAATTTGCTAAATACGCAAATATGAATTTTATAATGGAAATCTTGCCAGTTGTTGATAATTTTAAAATTTCAGTTGAGCACATTCCTGAAGATCAAAAAGAAGGAGCATGGGTTCAAGGGATAATTTATATTAAAAAACAGTTGTTAGATATTTTAGCGGCAAATGGAATAGAAGAAGTAAAAACAATCGGCGAGAAATTCAATCCTGAAATACACGAGGCGGTTGAGGATAAAAACTGTGATAAAAAAAATAAAGAAAACAAAAAAGATATTATAACCAAAGAAATTTTAAGCGGATATAAAATGAATGGAAAAACAATCAGAGCCGCAAAAGTGATTGTTGATTAAATAATCGATTTTTGGCGAATAATTTATCATTTAAAAAATGAAAATTAGAAGTTAAAAATTAAAAATATGTCTATTATAAAATGGAGACCTTTATTCGCTGAAGAATTCAGCGATTTCAACAAGGAGTTTGAGGATTTTGAACTAACTCAAACAAAAAATTTTGTGCCAGCAATTGATGTCTATCAAGACAAAAATAACGTAATTGTTGAAACACCATTGCCAGGCGTTGATCCTGAAAAAGTTGATATTTCTATTGAAAACGATGTTTTGGTTATTAAAGGCGAAAGCGAGGAAAAAAAGGAAATTGAAGAAAAGAATTATTACCGCAAAGAAGTGAGAAGTGGAAGTTTTTACAGAACCGTTGCGTTGCCGACTCGCGTTGTTGGAGATAAAGCAGAAGCAAATTACAAAAAAGGAATGTTGAAAATTGTAATTCCAAAAGCGCAAGAAACAAAGCCAAAGACGATTAAAATCAAGACGACAAGCAAAAAATAATTTAATTGCTGGTTTTTAGCGGTTAATTTTTTAACCGCTAAATGCGGGGGATTAAAAAAATTAAAATTTTTTATGAAACAAAATAATAAAACAAAAGAGCAAGCATTTAGAAAATGGTTTGTTGATATGGTTTATGATAATATGGCAATGGAAGATGAGGCTGTTTTAACTAAAAAAGAGATTAGCGACAGAAGTAAAACACAAATGAATAATTTAATAAAAGAAGGAATGCATAAAAAAATTATTTTTCCAAAAAAATATGCCTAAATCAAAAACACAACCTACTTTTAGAGAAACAAAATTTGGTATTTTACCTATTGTTGAAATAGAAAATAATATCACAAATAATTTAATTAGCGTTAGAGTTTATATTTTAAGAAATTATAAAAAATTAAATATTGGAATTAAATTAGCAAAAGATTTGCATTTAAAATTGTCTGGAAGTTTATTTGATGAAGCTGGAAATTTTAGAAAAAGGCAAGTAGAATTAGGCGAATATGAACCGCCGAGTTATTTTAAAATTTTGGAAATGATGAAAAATTGGGAAGCCGATTTTAATGAAAGAAAAAAATTTATTAAAACATCAGACGGTCATATTGAAATATTGGCGTGGATGATGCACAAATTTTTATGGATACATCCGTTTTTTGATTATAATGGCAGAATCTCTAGATTATTAGGAGAAATATATTTATTGCAAAATAATTTACCGGTTATGAGTTTTATGGGGGTTAAAAGAAATGAATTTGCAGAAGCGATGAAATCAATAACTTTTAAAAATAATTTAAGCGGAATTATTAAGATTATTAAAAAGAATTTAAAATAATTCAACAGACAATTTTTAGCAGTTAGTTTTTATTAGTTGTTAAAAATTGTAAATTGAAAATTTACAAAAAGAAAAGAGCATAGTTCCTCAGTCCATGCTCTTGGTTTAAATTTTTTGGTTTATTTTTTTTAAAAAAGACCAAACTTTTCCATGGTCTTTTTTTTACCTCTCCTTTCCCCTATACTGAAAAAAGAGAAAAACCCAGCCCAGACAATGCCAAGAATAAAGGCATTATCTGCACACTGATTTTGGAAAAAAATGTAAAAAGCAGATATTCCTAAAAAAAATATTATTGTAAAATAATCAAAAAATTTCATTTCTTCTCCTCCTTTTCAGTTAATTTGAAAATTAAAAATTATTTTGAATAATTTAATATATCATAATTTATAAATAAATCAATAGATATTAAGTAAAAATTTTAAATTGCAAAATAATAATTTTGTAATTTAAAATAAATTATTATAAAATAATTGCTTAATAATCTATGAGATAAATAAATTTATGGCAAAAATTTTAGGTATTGATCTTGGGACTACAAATTCAGCAATGGCGATTGTTGAAGGCGGAAAACCAAAGATTTTAGAAAACAAAGAAGGAAACCGCACTACGCCGTCAGTCGTGGCAGTTTCAAAAACAGGCGAACGGCTTGTCGGGCAAGTTGCTAAAAGACAGGCGGTTACAAATTCCAAAAATACGATTTTTTCAGTCAAGAGATTAATCGGACGCCGTTTTGAAGACGAGACAATTCAAGATGACATAAAAATGGTGCCGTATAAAATAGAGAAAGCGGGAGAAGGAGTCAAGGTAAAAATGCAGGATAAAGAACATACGCCCCAAGAAATTTCTGCGATAATTTTACAGAAATTAAAAGCAGATGCAGAGGAAAAATTAGGAGAAAAAATAGAAGAGGTTGTAATAACCGTTCCAGCATATTTTGACGACGCTCAGAGACAGGCGACAAAAGACGCTGGCGAAATAGCCGGGTTGAAAGTAAAAAGAATAATCAATGAACCGACTGCGGCCGCGTTGGCTTACGGTTTTGATAAAAACAAAGGCGAACAAGTAGTTGTCTATGATTTAGGAGGCGGAACTTTTGATGTCTCGGTTCTTGATATTGGCGATGATACAGTTGAAGTAAAATCCACTCATGGAGACACTCATTTAGGAGGAGATGATTTTGATCAAAGAATTATAACTTGGATTATTGATGAATTTAAAAAAGATCAAGGAATTGATTTAAGCAACGATCAATTAGCGTTGCAAAGATTAAAAGAATCCGCTGAAAAAGCAAAACACGAACTTTCAACAACAACGGAAACAGAGATCAATCAGCCGTTTATCACAACAGACGACTCAGGACCAAAGCATTTAGTGATAAAAATGACAAGAGCGAAATTAGAGGAGATTGTTGGCGATTTAGTTGAAAAGACTTTAGAGCCTTGTAAGAAATCTTTAGAGGATGCGAAATTAAAAGTTAGCGATATTGAGCAGGTAATTTTAGTAGGAGGAATGACAAGGATGCCTTTGATTCAACAAACAGTTGAAAAATTTTTTAATAAAAAGCCGAATATTACCGTAAATCCAGACGAGGTCGTGGCTTTGGGCGCGGCTGTGCAAGCGGGAGTTTTACAAGGCGATGTAAAAGATGTTTTACTGCTTGATGTTACGCCGTTGACTTTGGGGATTGAAACATTAGGCGGAGTTTCTACGCCATTGATTGAAAAGAACACAACAATTCCAACTTCTAAAAGCCAAATTTTTTCAACAGCCGCTGACGGACAAACATCAGTTGAAATAAATGTTTCGCAAGGCGAACGATCAATGATGACGGATAATAAAAGTTTAGGAAGGTTTATTCTTTCTGGAATTCCGCCATCACCGCGCGGCGTACCTCAGGTAGAAGTAAGTTTTGATATTGACGCGAACGGAATTTTAAATGTTAAAGCAAAAGACAAGGCAAGCGGAAAAGAGCAATCAATTACCATTACAGCTTCATCAGGGCTTTCAAAAGAGGAAATAGAAAAAATGAAAAAAGACGCGGAAGCGCACGCCGATGACGATAAGAAAAAACGAGAAGAAACGGAAATTAAAAATGGCGCGGATTCGGCTGTTTTTCAAACCGAGAAAACACTAAAAGAGATGGGCGACAAAGTAAAACCTGAAATTAAAAAAGAGATTGACGAAAAATTAGAAGCATTGAAAAAAGTAAAAGACGGAACCGATTTTGAAGCGACAAAAAAAGCAATGGAAGATTTGACCAATTCAGTGACGAAAATCGGCGCGGAAATGTATAAAGACCAGCAAGCGCAATCAGGAATGCCAGGAGCTGAGCAAGCGGGAAAACAGGCTGGGGAAGAAAAGAAAAAAGAACCAGTTGAAGGAGAATATGAAGATGTAAATAAAGACAAAAAAGAAAACAGCGATAAAAAAGACGAGGAAAAGAAAGATGGTGAAAAGAAAGACGGTGAAAAGAAATAAAACTGATTATGTTATTGCCCGTATGAAAATACGGGCAATAGATTTAGTTAGTTTTTTTAAGAGATAAATTATGAAATGTTATTCTAAATCAACTGAAATTGTTACAAAATGTAACGGTTTAAAAATGATAGCGCCTGTGCGCGGAGGTTATAAAAAATTAAGATAAAAATTTAAAATAGTTTAAAATAATTAAATATAAATTTTATGGACAACAAACAACCGCAGCCAAAACAAGGGCAGCAGCAAATTAAAATCGCTGACAATATTCCCGGCGCGGAATACAGTAATTTGGCGAATATCAGCCATAATAAAGAAGAATTTCAGATTGTTTTTGCTAATGTTATGCCACCGTCAGGCAGAGTAGTTGGAAAGATTATCGCTACGCCAGGACATTTTAAAAGGATTATCGCGGCAATGAAAGATAATTTAAAAAAGTATGAAGAAAAATTCGGCGAAGTAAAGGAAGCCGCAAATTTAGGCGAAAAAGAAATTGGTTTTAAAAATTAATAAATTTTATGCAAAAAGATTATTATAATATATTAGGGGTTAATAAAAGTTCATCAGCTGACGAAATTAAAAAAGCTTTTCGGAAATTAGCGCACAAGTATCATCCAGACAAAAAAGGCGGGGACGAGACAAAATTTAAAGAGATAAACGAGGCTTACCAAGTTTTATCAAATCCGCAAAAAAAACAGCAATACGACCAATTCGGACAGACGTTTGACCAAACTCAGGCAGGCGGAGAAGGATTTAGCGGGTTTGACGATTTTAGCGGATTTTCTGGATTTAATTCTGGATTTAGTTCAGGCGGCGGTGTTGAGTTTGATTTGGGGGATATTTTAGGCGATTTTTTCGGAGGCGGAAGAAAAACAGGAAGGGCTGCGAGAGGCAGAGATATTCAAGCAGATATAACTATAGAATTTTTAGAGATGATAACTGGCGCGGAAAAAGAGATTGAGATTTTTAAAAATTCGGTTTGCGATAACTGCGGCGGGACAGGCGATGATCCTAAAAGTGAACAAAAAATTTGTTCAACCTGTAACGGGAAAGGCGAGATAAAAAAAATGCGTCAGACAATGTTCGGATCCATGGCAACATCCGCGATCTGCCCAGACTGTAATGGAGAAGGAAAAATTGCCTCAAAAAAATGCGAGGTTTGCAAAGGTACCGGCGTTATAAAAGAGAAAGAAAAAATTAAAATCAAAATTCCAATGGGAATAAACGAAGGGGAAAGCATAAGAATATCTGGAAAAGGCGAAGCAATCAAAAAAGGCGCGGCAGGCGATTTATATATAGTTATTCATATTAGACAAGGTACTGAATTTTTAAGAGTTGGCGATGATATCAATACAGTGAAGCTGATAAAATTAACGCAGGCTATTTTGGGCGATAAAATAGAAGTTGACACTCCCGAAGGAAAGGTTAAGTTAAAAATTCCAGAAGGGATAGAATCAGGAACTGAATTTCGCTTGAGAGGAAAGGGAATTCCGCATTTAAGAGGTTTTGGAAGAGGCGATTTAATAATTAAAATCATAATAACAATTCCAAAACGGCTCACGCGAGCGCAGAAAAAAATAATAAAAGAATTAGAAAAAGAAGGATTATAAGTAAATTGACATATTTTTTATCTGTGATAATCTTTAATTGTAAGTTTAATAATCAATCATATTCTCAAGGATAAACTCCTCCCTATAATAGGGCAATAGAGAATAGAAGTTGTTTTTTTATTATTTAATTTTTTGAATATAAAAAAATAAAAAAAGGAGAAAATTTATGACAAAAATACCAGACACTTTAAAGATGTTAAAAGCAGGGTTGCATTTCGGGCATCGCTCCTCAAAATGGCATCCTAAAATGAAACCTTATATCTTTACAACTCGTAATGATATACACATCATTGATTTAGAAAAAACAAGAAAGGCGCTAAAAAATGCCTGTGAATTTATTGAAGATTTATCAGCAAAAGACGGTGTTATCCTATTTTTAGGAAGCAAGCCACAGATTAAAGAGTTAGTAAGAAAAAAAGCGATAGAAGCGAATTCTCCATCTGTTGTAGATCGCTGGCTTGGCGGAACCATTACTAATTTCTTTATTATTTCTCAAGTTATAAATAAATATAACAATCTAAAAAAAGAGAAGGAGGATGGCGGATGGGACGAAAAATATACTAAAAAAGAACAGGTTGTATTAAGAAAAGAAGTAGAAAGGCTTGAAAAAAAAGTCGGGGGAATAAAAAATTTAAAAAAAATCCCTGACGCTATTTTTATAATTGACTGCAAGAACGAAAAAACAGCTTTAAACGAAGCAAAATTAAAAAAAGTCCCTGTTATCGCTTTATGTGATACAAACATCAATCCAGATGGCATTGATTATGTAATTCCAGGAAATGACGATTCCATTAAAGGCATAGAGATGATTTTGGGTTTAGTGGTTGAAGCTATTAAAAATGGGCGGAATAAACCTATTAATCAAAAAAATAATAAATAGACTTGTCGCATAATAACTTTTTACTGCGATTTTCCCTCCAAAGGAGGACAGGCATATTTTGGTCAAATTTTTTATCCACCCTATCGCGAGAAGGGGGATGAAATATTTGCCTCAAAATCTGAAAATCTCGCGGAATTTATCCCGTATTCGCTACGGGGAAATTTATTATGCGACAGGTCTAATAATTTTATTTCAAATAAATTTATGATGGAAAAAATTAAAAAATTAAGAGGAATCACTGGCGCTGGTATTGTTGATTGCAAAAGCGCGCTTAGCGAAGCAGAAGGAGATATTGATAAAGCCGTTGATTATTTAAGAAAAAAAGGCGCGATTAAAGCGGCCAAAAAAGCAGATCGCGAAACAAATGAAGGCTTAACCGCCATAGCTATGTCTGATGATAATAAAAAAGCCAGTATAATTAAGATTTACTGCGAAACTGATTTTGTGGCGCGAAATGAAGATTTTATCAATTTTGTAAAAGATATTGCCGAACGCGGTTTATCAGAAAGCGCGGAAGAATATTTTAATGGCAAGAAAGAAGAAATGATTTTAAAAATCGGAGAAAATATAACTTTCGGCGAAAGCAAAATAATAGAAGGCGAATATCTTGCCTCTTATATTCATTCAAATAAAAAAGTCGCGAGTGTTGTTAGTTTTAATAAAACCATAGACGAAGCAACAGCAAAAGATATCGCGATGCAGGTTGTAGCGATGAATCCGTCTTTTATAAGTCCTGACGAAGTTCCAGAAAGCGAGAAAGAAAAAGAAAAAGAGATTTATCGCGAGCAACTATTGAAACAAGGAAAACCAGAAAATATAATTGACAATATTTTAATCGGAAAAATCAATAAATACTGCGAGGAGATCTGCCTATTAAAACAGCCTTTTATTAAAGACGACAAAAAAATAGTTGAGCAGATTTTAAAAGAAGCAGACGTTGACGCTAAAATCGTTAAGTTCATAAAATGCGAGTTGTAAAATTAAAATTATGAAAAAATCATTAAAATTATTTAAAAATTTTTTTGGTGAAATTATATTGACAATCGGAACAGGAATATTTTTTTATAATATTTTTAATTTTTCTAATAAAATACAGTGTGAAAAGGCTGGTTCAATTGGTAGAAATAGAGCAGGCAATGAGTTAGCAGACAATTTAGATTGTGTAGTGGCGTATCATTATAATTCGGATGTTTTATTATTAATTTCTATTGGAGTAATGCTAATTGTTGCTGGAATTTTAATAATTAGAAACAAAAAATAAAAATTGTCATCCTGAATTTAGTTCAGGACCTGCCCGATTGCCTTGCATTAAGGCGGACTGGTCTGTCACTACTTATCGCTAAATTATAATCAAATTATTAAATATTGATTTTATAATTTTGTAAATTTTAAAAATATGAAAAGTTCATTTTTCACAATATATATTGAACAAGACGAAGATGGAACATTTATCGGATCTATCCCGTCTATCCCAAGTTGCTACGCGCAAGGAGAGACACAAGAAGAAATGCTTAAAAATTTACGGCAAGTCTTTAGACTTTGCGTTAGAAATACAAATTTTTTAGAATCACCCAAGACTAAATTTATTGGAATACAAAATTTAAAATTATCGTATGCCTAAACTTATTCCGATTAAATTTAAAAGGTTTGTTAAAATTCTTAATAAACTTGGGTTTTCAAAACGCGACGCGGAAGGATCACATATATTTTTTAAACATTTAGACGGACGGACAACAGTCGTTCCAAATTGTAAAAAAGACATAAGCAAAGGGCTTCTTAAAAAAATATTAAATGACATTAAATTATCTGTTGAAGAATATGAAAAATTAAGAAGAAAAAATATATAATTTTTATGAAATATAAACGAGTGCTTTTAAAAATTTCAGGCGAGATGTTCGCAGGTAAAAAAGATACTGGTATTGATTTTGATGCTGTTAAAATTGTCGCGCGAGAAATAGCCGCAATTCGTAAATTAGGCGCTCAAGTTGCTATAGTTGTCGGCGGAGGAAATATTTTTCGCGGACGATTTGTAAGAGATAAAGAAATTGACAGAGCGACAGCGGATTATATGGGGATGGTTTCAACGATGCCGAACGCGCTTGCGTTGCAAGGAATTTTAGAGAGAGAAGAAAAAATTGACACAAGAGTTCAATCAGCAATTACAATGATGGAAGTTTCAGAACCGTATATTCGCCGTCGCGGAATCAGGCATTTAGAAAAAAATAGAGTTATTATTTTAGCATGCGGATCTGGTAATCCATATTTTACAACAGATACAGCTGCGTCTTTAAGAGCGTTGGAATTACGATGTGATGTTATTTTAAAAATAACAAAAGTTGACGGAGTTTATTCATCTGATCCTGAAAAAAATAAAAAAGCGAAAAAATTTAGCAAACTTTCATTTAAACAAGCATTATTAAAAAATCTGCGAATAATGGACTTGACTGCTTTTACTCTTTGTATGGATAATAACCTGCCAATTTTAGTTTTTAAATTTGACAGCAACAACCTAAAAAAAGTTATTCAAGGGGAAAAAATCGGGACATTAATTTATTAAAATATTTAAACATTCTAACAGTTAAACATCTTAACATTTTTTAAATTTTTTGTTATCGTGTTAATATGATATTATATGCAAATCGCCGAAGTTCAATTTTACCCATGGGATAAAGTCTATGATTTTAATATAGGCAACAACAATGTTATTATTAAAGATAAAGTTATAGTGCAAACGGAAATAGGAATAGAGATTGGGGAAATTAAAAATATTAAAAATATAGATGAGAGTTTAATGGATATTGGCAGAATTAAAACAATTCTAAGAAAAGCCAATAAAATTGATCGGCAAAAAGCGGATGAAAAACAAAAAAAAGCAAAAGAAGCGATAAAATATTGCAAACAAATTGCTGAGGAATACAATTTACCGATCAAAATAGTATGCGCGTATCTTTCTTTTGATAATAGCCGCCTTCTTTTCGTGTTTACGGCCGAAGGCAGAATTGATTTTCGCGAATTAGTTAAAAAATTGACTAAGCATTTTCAAAAATCTATTAGAATGCAGCAGATTGGAACAAGAGACGAGGCGAGAACGGCTGGCGGATTAGGTTTTTGCGGAAGAGAATTTTGCTGTATGAGGATGCTTAAAAAGATTGATAATATTCATTCGGATTTATTAAGATTGCAGCAATTAGAAAATAAAGCGTCAGAGAGGGTATCTGGATGCTGTGGCAGATTGTTGTGTTGCTTATCTTATGAACAGAAAGCGTATGAAAAATGTTTAAAGGGTATGCCAAAAATAGGAGATATTGTAAAATATGAAAGAAAAAAGATGACAGTCGTAGGAACGCAAATTTTAAACAGAATAGTCAAAATTAAAGACAGTGAAAAAAACATTATTGCGGTTCCTGTTGACAAAATTCAGCAATAATCTAAGATTATTAAATAAGTTTATTCTGAGATAGCTCAATTGGTAGAGCAACTGGCTGTTAACCAGTAGGTTGTGGGTTCGAGTCCCACTCTCAGAGCCAAATAATTTTTAATTAAGGGATTGCGCTTAGTGGCAGCCCGAAATATTTATATGGCAAAAAGAAGCACTGGGATTGGGAATAGAAAAAAATCTCATTCTCATAAAACAGCAAAACGACTTGAAATTAAGCGGCTTATGCTTGAAGAAAAGGCTAATAAAAAAAATCGTAAATAAAATTTTACAACAATAAAAAAATAACTCTTTTAATAGGGTTATTTTTTATTTATAATAAAAAATATCATAATACTTGCGTAAAAGAGTTAATTTTATTAGAATAAATAAAAAATTCTTTTGTACTCATCTTGTATATTTTCTTGATTTTTTGCTTAAAAAGAGTAAGATAGGGGTATAATTTAAGTTTTTAATTTTTTGTCCAATGAGCAATTTTATAACTAATGGTAAAACAGACAATTTAAAAAACCGTTTAGTAGAACTTATTTCTAAAAGCGAGGAGCTGAAATTTTTAGTCGGCTTTTTTTATTTTTCCGGAATTACTGAATTGTATTCATCTTTAAAGGAAAAAGAAGGAGATATAAAATTAAGAATATTGGTTGGACTTGAGGTAGATAATCTTCTTTCTGGAAT
>JAYEJQ010000057.1:0-1894 GCA_034660735.1 Patescibacteria group bacterium
TAGACTTGTCGCATAATAAATTTCCCCGTAGCGAATACGGGATAAATTCCGCGAGATTTTCAGATTTTGAGGCAAATATTTCATCCCCCCTCTCGCGAGAAGGGGGATGGAAAATTTGACCAAAATATGCCTGTCCGCCTTTGGAGGAGAAATCTCAGTAAAAAGTTATTATGCGGCAAGTCTATTCATAATAATTTTATTTAAAATTTAATTTATTTATAATTTTAATTTTATGGCAAAAGACAAACAAGAAGAAAATAAAATAGGAGGGAAATTAAAAGCGGCTGAAGAGGCAATCACGCAAATTAAAGAGCGGTTCGGCGACGGCGCTATTATGAAATTAGGCGAAGCAAAAAAAATGGAAATTAAATCTGTTCCTACCGGGTGCTTGTCGCTTGATATAGCTCTTGGAGTCGGCGGCGTGCCGCGCGGAAGGATTATAGAAATTTATGGTCCTGAATCATCAGGAAAAACAACTTTAGCGCAACATATCACGGCTGAAGTGCAAAAAATGGGCGGAATAGCGGCTTTTGTTGACGCGGAACATGCGTTGGATCCAGATTACGCGAAAAAAATCGGCGTAAACATTAAAGATTTATTAATTTCACAGCCAGACACAGGAGAGCAGGCGCTGGAAATCGTGGAAACTTTAGTCCGTTCAAACGCGGTTGATGTTATTGTTGTTGATTCTGTAGCGGCATTAGTTCCAAAATCTGAAATTGAGGGAGAAATGGGGGATCGCCAAATGGGAACGCAGGCGCGACTGATGAGTCAAGCGTTAAGAAAATTAGCAGGAATTATACATAAAACAAATACGGTTTTGATTTTTATAAACCAAATTCGTTTGAAAATAGGAGTATTTTTTGGCAATCCAGAAACAACTACAGGCGGAATGGCGTTGAAATTTTATTCATCTGTTAGAATTGAAGTTCGCAGGAGCGCACAAATTAAAAAAGGCGAAAATATTGTAGGAAATCAGGTTAAAGCGAAAGTTGTTAAAAATAAAGTCGCAGCGCCTTTCAAAACCACTATATTTGAAATTATGTATAATGAGGGTATTTCAATAGCAGGCGATCTTTTAGATGTTGGAGTTGATAATAAAATTATTACAAAATCAGGAAATTCTTACACTTACGGAAATGAAAAAATGGGTGTTGGAAGAGAGAACGCGAAACAATATTTACGAAAAAATCCAAAAATAATAAAAGAGCTAAAAGAAAAAATTTTAAAAGCGATTAAAGAAAAAGAGGATGAATAAAATTTTATTTATTATTTTATGAAAGAAACTCCTTTGGCAGTTGCAATATCTGCTTTAATAAAAGACGATAAAATTCTTCTTATAAAAAGAATTAGAGGAGATTATATAGGTCTTTTAGGATTACCTGGCGGAAAAGTGGAAAAAGACGAACATTTATCAGAAGCCGCAATAAGAGAAATTTTTGAAGAATCTGGAATAAAATCTAAATTTAAAAATTATTTGGGTTTTGTCTCTGAACTTCTAATAGAGGATAAAAATATTCTTAAGCATCTTTTATTGCATATTTGCGAATTAGAGCCAAAGACAACTGAAATATTAAATGATTTAGAAGGTGAATTAAACTGGTTTGATTTGAATGATATTAAAAATTTTAAAAATCAAATTATTCCAAGTGATTTTTTAATGATTGAAAATATAGTTAGAAATAAAAAAAAGATGTATTATGATTGTGTTTTAGAAAAAATCGGAGGTAAGTATTTTTTAAAAAAATTTGAATAATTTTTTTATATTTTAAAAAGCAAAAAACGCGTTAAGCGCGTTTTTGTTGCGTTTTTATGAAACTTGACAGACACAATATATAGTATTATAATTTAATTAAGAATACTAAATATTCTATTTTATGAGATGTCCTAATTG
>JAYEJQ010000058.1:0-9517 GCA_034660735.1 Patescibacteria group bacterium
ATGAAATTTGAATTTGATAAATTAAAAGTTATATACTCATCAGATAAGATTTTAGTTAAATTGAACCAAAAATTTGATACAGGACAAGATTTTACAATTGAAGAATCTGTTATGTTTTACAGACCCGGACATGCTTTAGCATGTTTAAATTTTGCTGGTCAGACTGGATGGCAAATTAAAGAGGTTGTCAACAAAGAAACAAAAGATGGAGAGATAGACATTTATTACATTCAAAGACAAAGTGATCATCCAAATTTTGGAAAAAAGACATTTAGGGAGGAATATCATGAAAGTGATTTATATAAAAAACATAAAAAGGAAATAGACGGAATGACAAAAAGGAAGTAATAATATAAAAATATATCAACTAAAAATAATATTTATATTTTTAAAACAATTTCATTATGCAATTAATACCTACGGTTATAGAAAAATCAACTTATGGCGAACGAGCCTATGATATCTATTCGCGATTGTTAAAAGACCGCATTATTTTTCTTGGCGCAGCTATAAATGATGTTGTCGCGAATACAGTAATCGCGCAGCTTCTGTTTTTGGAAAGCGAAGACAGTAAAAAAGACATTAAATTATACATCAACAGCCCAGGCGGATCTGTCAGCGCGGGTTTGGCGATTTATGACACAATGCAGTATGTAAAGCCAGATATCACAACGATTTGCATCGGTAGCGCGGCATCAATGGGCGCGGTGCTATTAGCAGCTGGCGCGAAAAATAGAAGATTATCATTGCCGAATTCCAATATTATGATTCACCAGATTATGGGCGGCGCTGAAGGGCAGGCGACTGACATTAAAATCAGGGCGGAATTTATTCTAAAATTAAAAAGCAAGTTGAATGAACTTTTAGTTAAACACACGGGGCAGGATTTAAGCAAAATAGATCGTGACACCGATCGCGATTATTATATGACGCCAGAAGAGGCGAAAAAGTATGGAATTATAGACAAAATAATAAAATAGTTGTAGTATTGTAGCAGGCAAGATTCGCCTGAATGCGCGAATATTCAAAATACTGTCAATGTTCGCGCGTTTAGATGAATTTATTTTTAATGGTTTTAGGAAGCAAATGATATTTAAGATGTATGAATTTACTAAATAATAATTTTTATAAAGAATGAAAAATCTATTAGTATTAAAAATTATAAAATTAACATTAAGAAAGTATAAACAAATAATGTAAATTTGTATTGTTTGCGTTCTCTAAAATGAAATATTATGATGTTAGCTATATATCTGTCATTTGGCGTTTTTGCCGGAGTGACAGTCGGTTATTTAGCCAGAAAGACAATCGCTATTAAGCAAGGCGATATTGCCGAGACGAAAGCTAAAGATGTTTTGTATTTAGCTAAGGAAAAAGAAAAGAAAATATTGCTTTCAGGGCGCGATAAAGCTTTAAAAATTATTGATGAAGCGAAAAAAGAAGAGAAAGCGCAAAGAGAGGATTTGTCAAGAATTAGCGGCAGATTAGAAAAAAGAGAGTCTCTGTTTGACAAAAAAATATTGGAAATAGAAAACAAAGAAGACAAAATTAGAAAAGAGACGCAAAATATAACTAAATTTAAAGAGGAGTTAAAAAAAGTTCACAAAGAACAGATTAAAAAATTAGAAAAAATTGCGACTTTAACAAAAGAGAGGGCAAAAATCATAATGATGGATTTAGTTGAAAAAGAAACAGAACAAGATTTAGCGATAAGGATTAGGAAATTAGAAAGCCAAAGTTCTGAAGAAATAGAAAAAAAGGCAAAAGAGATTTTAACTTTAACAATAGAACGTTGCGCTTCATCACATGCGTCCGAGACAACAACGACTACAATACCGTTGCCAAACGATGAGATGAAGGGAAGAATTATTGGACGAGAGGGCAGAAATATTAGATCAATGGAGCAACTAACAGGCGTTGATATTCTTATTGACGATACCCCCGAAACTTTAGTAATTTCAAGTTTCAGTCCGATAAGGAGAAATGTGGCAAAAATTGCTTTAGAAAAATTGATCAAAGACGGACGGATACATCCTGGCAGAATAGAAGGATGTATAGAGGAAGCAAAAAAAGAATTAGCATTAGATATTAAAAAAGCGGGAGAAGACGCTGTTTATGAAACAGGGGTGAGCGCGCTTGATCCAAAATTGACGCAAATTTTAGGCAGATTGAAATATAGAACCAGTTATGGGCAGAATGTTTTGCGGCATAGCGTGGAAGTGGCTCAATTAGCGGCTATTTTAGCGAATGAATTAGGCGCGAACGCAATTATAGCCAAAAAGGCGGGTCTATTGCATGACATTGGAAAGGCTGTTGATCATGAAATGCAAGGAACTCATCCTGAAATAGGCAGAGATATTGCTAAAAAATTTCATCTCCAAGAAGAGGTAATTATTCCTATCCTTACACACCACGAAGATCATCCGCCGACATTAGAAGCGGTAATCGTTAAAGTCGCTGACGCGATTTCTGGAGCTCGCCAAGGAGCCAGAAAAGACACTTATGAGAAATACATACAACGGCTTAAAGAACTTGAAGATATCGCGAAAAATTTTTCAGGAGTAGAAAAAGTTTATGCAATTCAAGCGGGGCGAGAAATTAGAATATTTGTTAATTCGGAAAAAATCAGCGATTTAGAAGCGCATAAATTAGCTAAAAATATCGCGAAAGAGATTGAAAGCGAATTAAAATATCCTGGCGAAATCAGGGTAAATGTTATAAGAGAGACGAGGGTGTTAGAATATGCGAGATAGAAAAAAATTTATAAATTTAACAAAGAATTTAATATGTTAAAACGTAACAGAAAGGGGGTGTTAAAATGAGCAAATCAGAATTAATCTCAGTATTATCAGATAAAGCTGATGTAAGTAAAAAAGACGCTGAAACGTTGCTTAACGCTTTTATCGCAACTGTAACAGATACTCTTAAGAAAGGCGGAGAAGTTGTCTTAACAAGTTTTGGAACTTTTTCAATCAAAAAGAGAGCGGCAAGAATGGGAAGAAATCCTCAAACAGGCGAATCTATTAAAATTAAGGCGGCAAAAGTGCCTAAATTTAAAGCAGGAAAAAATTTAAAAGAATCAGTTAAATAACTGTTATTTTGGAAGATATCTGTCAAAATATAAAAACTCGCCATAACGGCGAGTTTTTGCGTTTTGTAAATTTTTATGTTTTTACGACCCACCTAAATTTTTGTTTCACAAAAACTTAGGCGGGTATATATTTCGTAATTCAAAGGAGCCGTGAGATGTTTTTATTATGAGTTGTCTTTAATTTTTATTTCACCTTGTCGTATTATTTTTATTTTTTTTTCGTCTCGCGCGTCAATTATTGTTGACGGCGGATTTTTCGGCAAGATTCCAATATCTAAAAAAATATTCGGCTTTACTTTGTTTTGTCGCATCTGTTTAATAACATCAAAAATATTATAGCATAAATTTTCTCTAGAAATATTAGCGCTGGTAGCAGTAATAGGTTTGCCAAGTTTTTTTGACAACTGATTAGCGAATTTATTATTAGAAACACGGACAGCTACCCCTTTGCCTTTATTTTGCCCTTTTTTGTTTAATATTAACGTCAATGGTCCTGGCCAATATTTTTTCGCCAAAATTAAAGAGTTTTTATTAAAATTAAAATATTTTTTTGCCATCTTAAAATCGCTGATGATAATCGGCAACAACTTGTTTCTTCCCCTTTTTTTAATTTTAAAAATTTTTTTAACAGCGATTTTATCAGTAAAATCAGCAGCTAACCCGTAAGCTGTTTCTGTCGGAAAAACAGCGACCCCATTGTTTTTTAAAATTTTAACCGCCGAATTTATCGCTTCGCTTGTTTGTTTAGCGTTGTTAATTTTAAAAATTTTATTAAGCATTTTTTTGCGATTTTTAAATAAAGAGTGTAAAATATAAATATAATTGATTATACATTTTTTTACGTAATGAGCAAAATTCAAGATTTAATTTTTTATTCATAATTCATAGTTCGTAATTTAAAATATTTATGTATCTTGAAAAAATTTCAATTCAGGGATTTAAATCTTTTGCGAATAAGACAGTTTTAATCTTTCCAAAGCCACAAAAAAACAATAAAGGTATAACTGCGATTGTCGGTCCGAACGGTTCTGGCAAGTCAAATATTAGCGATGCTATTCGCTGGGTTTTAGGCGAACAAAGCACAAGACTTTTACGCGGAAAGAAATCACAGGATGTTATTTTTCACGGGACAGGTAAACGCGCTCGTCTCGGAATGGCTGAAATATCGCTTCATATTAATAATGAGGACAAAGTAATGCCTATTGATTACGGCGAAGTGGTCTTAACAAGGAGGCTTTACAGAAATGGAGAGAGTGAATATTTAGTCAATAAAAATAAAACTAGGCTTAATGAAATTATTATGCTTCTCGCAAAAGCTAATTTTGGACAGAGAAGTTATAGTATTATCGGACAGGGGATGATAGATTTTATTTTGCGGGCGTCAGCGAAAGAGAGAAAAGAATTTTTTAACGAGGCCGCAGGAGTGAAGCAGTATCACATTAAAAAAGAGCAGGCAATCAGCGATTTAGACAAGACAGCGGCCAATTTAACGCAAATTAAGATAACTTTAAGCGAACTTGAACCGCGTCTCAAATATCTGACAAGGCAGTCTAAAAAATTAGAAAAACGGCAAGCGATAAAAAAAGAATTAACAGATTTGCAAATTGCTTATTATAGTGATTTTTATTTTAATTTACAAGATAGAATAAGCAGAGAGAACGTTGTTTTAAAGGAAAAACAGGATTATAAACAGTCTCTTGACAAGCAGCTTGTCGACACTCAAGAAAAATTGGCATCATTCGCGAAAAAAGAAGAGAATATAATCGGTTTTAATAAGATAAAGGATGAGCTTATATTATGCCAAAATCAAAAGAATAGGCTGCTCAGCGAAAGAGCTGTTTTAAAAGCAGAGATAGATGTTGAATATAAAAAAGCGGGAAAATTTGATTTAGCATGGTTTGAAAAAAATAGAAGCAGCATAAAAGAGCAGAGTTTGAAAGCGGAGCAGGATTGCGCGCGATATAAAATTTTAGAAGTTGAGATTAGAGAAAATTTAAAAAAATATAATGAAAAAAATTTAGAGCTTATTAAAGAATTAAATATAATAAAAGATCAGCTTCAAAAATTTTCAGTTGATAGTTTTAATAATCATCCAAAAGAGCTTAAAGATTTATTGTGTCCGATTATTAAGTCGCAAGAAGAGTTGATTGAGTTGATAATCAGGGCAAAAGATATTAAGGATATTCAAAAAATTAAAAAAAACGCTTCTGCTGTTAAAAACAGTTTAAGCAGCATAATAGAAGAAGATGATAAAAGAGGGCAAGATAAATTTAAAAAAGAAATTTTTTCATTGACAAAAAAACAGGAAGAGTTGTCTGAATTGAAAAGTGGATATTTGGACAAAATAAGCAAATTAAAAATAAATCAGGAAATAAATATCGCGCAAGCAAAAATAGCAAGCGACAATCACGACAATTTAAAACAAGATTTGGAAAAAATAACCGATGACATAAAAGAATTAACAAAAAAACCGCTTAACAAAAGCGGCAAATTAAAAGATTATAATGATAAAAAACAAAAATTAGATAGCCAGATTGTTGGGATTGGCAAAAAAATAGAAAAGTTGGAAGCAGAGATTGATTTATTTAATCGCAAAGAGCAAGACGGAAGAGACGCGATTTTTTCATTGCAGGATACGATGCAAAAACAACAGTTAAAAATAAACGAGATAAATAGCGAAATAAACGCAGTAATGGTCGGGATGGCAAAATTAGAAGCCAATAAAGAAAATTTAGAAAATGAGATTAAAGAAGAGATCGGCGGGATAGAGGTTCTTAAAAAAGAAAAAGTTGAAGAGTTTTTCAATAAAGAAAAAATTCAGAAGCTTAAAAAACAACTGGAATTAATTGGCGGGATTGACCCTGAAATAATGGAGGAACTGCAAGAGACAGAAAAACGGTTTAATTTTTTATCAAGCCAGTGCGAAGATTCTGAAAAAGCCAGCATAAAATTGCGAACGGTTATTGAAAATTTAGACAAAATAATAAAAGTAAAATTTAATGATTCATTTGAGAAAATCAACTGCGAGTTTAATAAATATTTTAAGATTTTATTTAATGGAGGCGAAACAAAACTTGTTAAAAATATTAAGATAGACGAAGGCGAAGATAAGGATAACAATGAGCAAAAAATTGAAATTGATATTCAAGCAGCTCCGCCGGGAAAAAAATTAAACGATATAAATATTCTTTCAGGCGGCGAAAAAGCGCTCACTTCAATCGCTTTAGTTTGCGCGATTATATCCATCAACCCGTCGCCGTTTGTTGTTTTGGACGAGGTTGACGCCGCGCTTGACGAAGCAAATTCCGTCCGTTTTGCTGAAATTATAAAAAATTTGGCGAGCAAAACTCAATTTATAGCGATTACCCATAATCGCGCGACTATGGAGATCGCGGAGATTTTATATGGCATTACAATGCAAGACAGCGGAATTTCAAAAGTGCTGAGTATGAAATTGGAGGATGCAGCCATAGTATCGGAATAATTTTGTTGATTATTAAACTCTTTGTAGATTTGGATGACATTGATTTTGCTTTTGAGAAGTGGTGGATGGAGAATGGGTTGGTGTATAAGCACTGATTTTTTATTTTTTGATTTATTAATTAAATATGTTGAAAAAATATTATGAAGAAAAAATCGAAAGATTTTAAATGATTATGCAAATTTCAATCATAAAAAATCAGATATTTTCTTTTTTGTCATTTCGAAACGGAGCGGTAGCGAAGTGAGAAATCGTTTCAATAATGTTGGCGGTAATAATAATGTTTATTGAGAATAAGAATATTGAAGGGATTCCTCCTCTCGTCGGAATGACAAAAAGGATAGAATTAGCAATGATAAAATGAGCGGTTTATAATATTGAAGGAATTCTTTCTGTTGTTGGAATGACAAAATTTTTTTATATTTTATTATTAAAAGTAAATCGTTTATTCCCAAAAAAATTCCAAATCAAAACAATGCCAGTGGCAAAAATTTTAGCGAAAATATACCATAAGCCGAATTTTTCCACCCCGATATACATAATCATATTATTAAGCAGCAGTCCGCAGCCAGCAATAAAAAAAAAGATTGGCAGTTGTTTTCTTTTTTTTCCGTTTGAGTGGAAAGTCCATTTTCTGTTTAAAAAATAGTTCGTGAGCGCCGACAGGATAAATGATGCTGTAGCTGAATACAGATAGTAAATTTTACCAAATTCTGTTAAAAAATATAAAACAAAAAAATCAACAACCGCGGCTGTCCCTCCAACTAGGCAGTATTTGATAAATAGTCTGTTTTTATGAATCAATTTCAGAATTAATTGCAACATACAGATAGTTTATTTTACGTGTAAATTACTTTATGTCCGTTCTTCCTATTCCATAATAAGAAAAACCAATTTTTTTCATTTCCGCTGGCTCAAAAATATTGCGACCGTCAAAAATATGAGAGCCAGCCATAATATTTTTCAATTTCTTTTTATCAATTTTTTTAAAATGATTCCAGTCGGTTATAATCGCGATCGCGTCGCTGCCGCTACCTGCTTCATATGGGCAGTTATAAAATTTTATCTCTTTTGGCAAAACCGCTTTTGCGTTTTTAATAGCTATTGGATCACACGCTTTTACTTTTGCTCCTGCTCCTATTAGATATGAGATTAGTTCTAAAGCGGGTGATTCCCTTATATCGTCAGTATTTGGCTTGAACGCAAGCCCGTAAACAGTTATAATTTTGCCTCTTAAATCAGGAAAAATATTTTTAATTTTTTCAATAAAAAATTTTTTTTGGTTGTTATTCACTTCAATTACGGATTTTAAAATTTTAAATTCATATCCATTGATTTTGGCGATTTGATACAATGCCCTTGAATCTTTAGGAAAACAAGATCCGCCATACCCAATCCCTGCTTCTAAAAATTTATCACCTATGCGCGGATCAAGTCCCGCGCCGAGAGCCACATCTTTTATATCAGCGTTTGTCCTTTCACAGATTCCGGCGATTTCATTGATAAAAGAAATTTTTGTAGCCAAAAAGGCGTTAGCCGCGTATTTAATCATTTCCGAACTTTCTTGATTGACAAAAATTTTAGGGCAGTCAAAATTTTGATAAAGTTCTTTCATAACGTTCTCCGCTTTTTTAGAATCGGTTCCAACAACAATTCTGTCTGGTAGCATAAAATCTTTAATCGCGGATCCTTCGCGCAAAAATTCAGGATTAGACACTACTGAAAGATCTTCTTTGCAAAATTGGTTGATTATGCTATGAACTTTTTTTGCGGTTCCCACAGGAACAGTGCTTTTATTTACTATAACCGCGTAATGATCAAGGCATCTGCCTATATTTTCAGCCACATCATAAACATAACTTAAATTAGCTGTTCCATGTTCGCCCTGAGGAGTGCCTACAGAGATAAATATAATTTCCGCGTCTTGAATTGCTTTTGTTAAGTCGTCAGAAAAAAACAGATTGCCTGTTTTTATATTTTTTTGCAACAATTCGTCAAGACCAGGTTCATAAATAGGACTTTTGCCTTGCCGCAATTTTTTTATTTTTTCTTTGTCAATATCAACGCAAGTTACGCGATTTCCAACATCTGCCAAGCAAACGCCTGACACTAACCCGACATAGCCAGATCCGATTATTACTATTTTCATAAAGTAATTAATAATAGACTTGTTGCGTAATAAATTTTTATTGACTTTAACAAGATTATTTTTTTTAAGCAAACGTTTTTAGTTTTTGAGGCAAAGACTAATACAATAACTGGACAAAGTTATTTTTTTATGTTATGCTTTTTTATGTTAAATCAAATCTATTAAATAGGTTTGGAATAACTATCGTTAGTAGAGTGTAGAGATAGAGTCGAATTTCTACGAGTTACTGCGTATTAATTTAATTTTTTTATCTTTACATTTTATGCAAGGAACAATCAAAAAATTGACTGATAAGAACTTCGGTTTTATCGCTCAAGAAGGTGGAGAAAAAGATCTTTTTTTCCATGCCAACGAATTAGTTGGAGCTAGTTTTGATGAATTAAGAGAAGGTGATGCTGTGAGTTTTGATGTGACTGACACACCAAAAGGACAGGCAGCCGTTCAAGTGAAAAAAGCGTAAGCAGTTTTCAACAAGACTAAAAAAAACCGCCAATCAGGCGGTTTTTTATTTGAATATGTTTTTTTAATATGCGCGCAGTTGATTTATCAGCGGGAAAGTTGTATTATAGTTATATAAACAAAAACTTAAGCCAAAGAAAAGTTAGTTGATGATCAACAAAATTAATAAATTATTAAATAATTTTATGGGTCGTTCGACAGTGCATTATGCCGACAATAAAACAAACAATATTTTGAAAGCGCTACATGATAAATTGCGTCCCGCTGGCACGCCTGTTCAGCGGGTTGAATATATTATTGAGCTGTTGCTTTTGAGAATCTTTGAAGTTAAGGTTAA
>JAYEJQ010000059.1:0-3046 GCA_034660735.1 Patescibacteria group bacterium
TTAACCCATAGCCCATAGCCCATAACCCATAACTCATAACCCATAACTCATAACTCATAACCCATAACCCATAACCCATAACTCATAACTTGTAACTTGTAACTTGTAACTTGTAACTCATAACTTGTAACTTGTAACTTGTAACTTATAACTTGTAATTTTTATGTTTCATGATGATTTGAAATTAAAAATGGATAATTATGTTCATCTGGTTTATAAAGTTACTAAGGATTTTCCGCGAGATGAATTGTATGGTGTAACTTCACAGTTGAGAAGATCGGCGCTTTCTGTAATTTTGAATTATATTGAAGGTTATGCAAGAAAAAGCAATAAAGTAAAAGTATATAAAAATTTCCTAGAAATTTCCTACGGGTCATTAAAAGAATCAAAATATCTTTTACATTTTTCTTTGACAGAAAATTATATGAGCATAAATGATTACAAAGAAGCAATGAAATTAGCGGAGGATATTGGCGCAATGCTTTGGAGCACAATTTCAAAGATTAAATTCTAAGTTCCAAGTTCTAAGTTATACGTTACTCTCATTTGCCAATATTCTAAAAATTTTACGATTTGACAATCAGGTTTTTTCAAGAAACTCATAGAGGAAATATAAAAGTGATTAGCGTTTTTTTATTATAACACAACAAGCGAGTTTATTTAAAACATACTTGACATTATATTCAATATAGTGTAAATTATGATTATGAATAACAAGTTATACCGAAGAAAAATCGTTGAACAGATAGATAAATTTCTAGATTCCAAAGAAATTATTGTTTTGCATGGAGCCAGGCAGGTGGGAAAAACTTCTATTATGCTTTATCTGATTGATAAGCTTAAAAAGCAAAATCAGAGAAATCAAATTTTTTATTTTGATTTGGAAATTTCCCGCTTTTTAGAATTAGTCAATTCAGGATTTGAGCAATTCTATGATTATTTATTGACTAAAGGATATAAAAAAGAAGAAAAGGCGTATGTTTTCATTGACGAAATTCAACACTTGGACGATCCCAGTAATTTTTTAAAACTATTTCATGACAACTATAGCGATAAAATTAAATTGACAGTTTCCGGTTCGTCAAGTTTTGAAATTAAAAATAAATTTAAAGATTCATTAGTCGGGAGAACGGTTAATTTTGAAATTTGGCCCCTGGATTTTGAAGAATTCTTATTGTTTAAAAATAAACAGTATAATTTGTCCGTAAAAAATTTTCCGGAAGCGGTTAATCAGGAGTTGAATAAATTATACAGAGACTATGTTTTGTATGGAGGTTATCCGCAAATTGTTTTAGAGGATGATGTTGAAAAAAAAGAAATTTATTTAAATCAGATTATAGACACTTACATAAAAAAAGATATTCGCGATTTGGCGAAGATTAGAAATATTGATAAATTTAATAAGTTGATTCAAGTATTAGCCGCTCAAAGCGGAAATATGTTAAATGTTTTGGAGCTTGCTAATACAGTCGATCTTTCCCGACAAACCGTTGAAGAATATTTATTTCTTTTGGAAAATACTTATATTATAAAATTAGTCAGCCCTTTTCATAAAAATTTGCGCTCGGAATTATTTAAAAAACCGAAAGTGTATTTGGTTGATCATGGAATCGCCAACCTACTGGCTTTTAAAACTTTTCCTGAAGTTATTTCCGGAAGCATTTTTGAAACAGCGATTTTTAGCGATTTATTAAAGAGGCGTAAAAAATCGCTAATATATTTTTGGCGAACATCAACGGGACAGGAAATTGATTTTGTTGTCGGGAAAAAAGATTTAATTTTGATTGAGGTAAAATTAAACGCAAACTCCTCGAAATTAGGGAATTTGAAGTTTTTTATAGAAAAATATAAACGCGGAAAAGGATATCTAGTGTTTTTGGACGGCAAAGCAAGAGAGACAAAACACGGGGTCAGATTTATTTATCCTTGGCAGTTGGAAACAATTTTAAATTAATCAATAGCGCGCAAACCGCGGGCGCAAATTTTAAGAAATTATTACTATTAGATATTTTGTGTTTGATAAATACAAAATATCTGATATAATGTATTTATAATAAAATAATGCTGAATTTATGAGCATAATCAGAGATATAATGTTGCAAGCGAAAAAATATCTGAAATCAGATGAAATATTTTAAATGTTTCTAAAAGAACAGCAATTAGACTGATAAATTCTTTAATAAATATTGGAATTTTAAAAGCTAAAGAAGAGGGAAGGAAGAAATTTTATGTTTTATCAATAAGTTATTAATTAATGGCACGTAAAGTGGCACGCAAGTGGCACGCAAAGCATATCTCTATGAAAAATTTCAAATTAAAAATAATTAATATTTTTGTTATGGCGGTAATAGTAACAACTGTTTTTACTTTGTCTGTTTTCGCTTCTTCAACTGACGGTCTCCGACTCTACGAGTCGATAGACTCGGAGAGAACTATAGATTCAACATATAAATACGCTTGGTCTCCGACCCTATCTCCGATTCTGACGAATCTGAGATTCGGAGAACTGGTCGTAGACCCGGAGGGGGAGAAAATATTTTAATAATTATGTATTTTGTTTATCTCTTACAAAGTCTAAAAGACAAAAAATATTATATTGGGCAAACAGATAATATGCAAGAACGACTAAAAAAACATAACGACGGAGAAGTTGAATCTACTAGAAATAGAGCTCCTTTTAGATTGGTTGGCAATGAGGAATATAAAACAAGAAATGAAGCGAGGTGGAAAGAACACAGTCTTAAAAAAAGCGCATGGCAACGAAAGAAATTTTTTGAGAAGTTCATTGTCTTTTTGATAATTTTTATAGGTATTCCTTTTATTGCTCTGGCTTCGGTTACTGATGGGACTATAGACAATACCTATAAGTATGCGTGGTCGGAAAATACCGGCTGGGTGAATTTCGGCTGTGATAATTGTGATGTTCATATCACAGATTCCGGGCTGTCTGGCTACGCTTTAAGTGAAACTATTGGCTGGATAAATCTAAATAATGTAATAAATGACGGCGCGGGAAATTTATCCGGTTACGCTTGGTCTGAGAATA
>JAYEJQ010000059.1:3146-9428 GCA_034660735.1 Patescibacteria group bacterium
GATGTTCATATCACAGATTCCGGGCTGTCTGGCTACGCTTTAAGTGAAACTATTGGCTGGATAAATCTAAATAATGTAATAAATGACGGCGCGGGAAATTTATCCGGTTACGCTTGGTCTGAGAATACAGGTTACATAAATTTTAATCCGACCAATGGCGGAGTGATTATCAATTCTTCAGGAGAGTTTACTGGTTCAGCTTTAAGCGAAACTATTGGCTGGATTGTTTTTGATAATTGCGATTATCAGGTTAAAACCGATTGGCGGCCGCAAAGCGCCAGGGTTTGCGTTTCTTGGACATATTCTGATTGGAGCAGTTGTTCTAATGGCCAGCAAACCAGAACTATTATTTCATCGTCTCCTGCCGGCTGTAGCGGCGGCAGTCCGGTTTTAAGTCAAAGTTGTTCTTCCGGTGGCGGAGGAGGCGGTTTGCCGCCCAGAGCGTATAACCCGCCAAACCCTCCTTTATCGTCTCAAGACAATCCTGAAGGCGAATTTAAAATAATAATCAACAACGGCGAGCAATCCACTAATAGTTTAACAGTAAATCTAAAGTTATTTGCAGGCAAAGACACGACAAGAATGTCAATTTCAAATAATTCTGATTTTAAAAACGCCAGCATTATCCCGTATCAGGAAACAATAATTTGGATGTTAAACAACGAGATTGATTTTATTTCAGATTCTTGCAAAGACATCGCGATTTACGCAAAATTTTACACAGAATACGGCGTTGCTTCGGAAGTCGCGGTTGCGAAAATAACGTTAGCGCAAGAAACCCAAAATCAAAAATCTAAAACAGATCAGAAAAATTTCGCTTACAGCCGAGAGCGATTAAAATCTTTACCTGAAGAGCAGAATACAGCAAAAGAATTAAAGCAAGAATTAGAAAATCATTATGGCAAAAACAGAATACCTGTCCATAAGAAACACTGGCACACAATTGTCAACTCTTATGTCTATGGAAATTATCCAATCAATGCGATAACTCAGGCGATTAAATTCGGAGGCAAAACCGTTCATCCAAGCATTCCTTTTTCTGCATGGAAAAAGGCAGGTGATTATTCAGAATGGATAAATAAATAACTAACTAAATAATACAATTTTAATTTTATGCCAAAAGTAGACCAAGATCTTTGTATCGGGTGCGGAATGTGCGAAAATATTTGTCCTGAAGTTTTTGAATTAAGCGATGCAAGCAAGGCTTGCGTTAAGCAGAATATTCCTTCTAAAAGCGAATGTATTCAGGAAGCTATTGATTCTTGCCCGTCGCAGGCTATAACTAAATAAAATTTATGTCAAGAAACAGATTTGACATTATTACAATTGGCGGAGCCGTCAAGGATTTTTTTATTTTTTTAAACAGAAGTTTAACTTTTGAAAATAAAAAAAATTTTTTTCAGCAGAAATTGCTGTCTTTTAAATATGGAGATAAAATTTATTTAGATGAATTTTATTCAAACGTCGGAGGCGGAGCGTGCAACAGGGCGGTCGGTTTTTCAAGATTAGGGCTTAAATCAGCTATTAAAATCTGTGTTAATAAAAAAAAATACGGAGATTATATTATAAGTCAGTTGAAAAATGAAAAAGTAGATACTTCTTTAATTGATAATAATGAAAAAAAAGAGACTGGGATGTCTTTTGTTTTAGTTGATAAATATAAAAACCGCGATCGCGTTATTTTATCTTATCGCGGAGTTAACAAATTTTTAAAAATAGATAAAAAAGCGAAATGGAACACGGATTTTATTTTTCTTTCTTCAATTGGATACGATAAATGGCAGAGTGAATTTAAAAATATTGAACAAATTGTAAAAACAAAAAAAATAAAGTTAGCCTTTGGGCCTGGAAATTTACAAATTTCCGCTGGGCTGAATAGATTAAAAAATATTTTAAAATTATCAGAAGTTTTAGTTTTAAACAAAAAAGAAGCGGTTGAATTAGTTGGATTAGACAATAAAACAAACGTGAAAGAACTATTAAAAATATTATATAATCACGGTCCGCGCTTAATCGCTATTACAAACGGCGTTAAAGGAGTTTATGTTTATGACGGAAATAAAGTCTATTTTCAGAATGCGAGAAAAGTAAAAACAGTTGAAACGACAGGCGCTGGAGACGCTTTTTCCTCCGGTTTTGTCGGAGGTTTAATAAAATACAATTATGATATTAAGAAATCTTTAGATTTAGGTATTAAAAACGGCGCTTCTGTCGTTCAAAAAATAGGAGGCCAGCAAGGGCTTTTGCGGTTGAAATTATAGTTATTTTTATTGCTAAATTTTTATTTTGAGTTATAATAATAAGCAATTCCAGTAAATAATTATAATATGTTGCAAGTTAAAATGGAAAAATTTGAAGGACCCCTTGATCTGCTGTTAAAATTGATAAAAAATGAAAAGTTAGACATTACTGAAATTTCTTTAGTGAAAATTGCCGACCAATATATATTTTATATTGAAGAGACAGATAATTTATCGGCTGGAGAGATAGCCGATTTTTTATTAGTTGCCGCGAAGCTTATTTTTTTAAAATCCAAAATATTGCTTCCTAAAATTAGCGAAGACGAAGAAGATGAGGATGAATTGATTGAACAGCTGAAAATTTATAAAAGATATTTTGACGCCGCTAAAAAAATAGAAATAATAATAAACAAAGGAAATTTTTCATTTACTCGCGCGAAAAATACTGAACAACAGGCATTTTTTAATCCGCCTTCAAAAATAGACAAAAAGAAGTTGTCTAAAATCTTTAAAAATTTTCTTTTCTCGTTGGAAAAAACGGAAGTGGAATTTGAACATGGAAGTTTGAAAAAGCGAATTTCTATTCAGGACAAAATCGCGCAGATGCTTGATTTGATTAAAAGAAAAAAGAGTTTTGTTTTTAATAGTCTGTTTTTCGCGAAAGTGAATAAAGATGAAAAGGTAGTTAGTTTTTTAGCTATTTTAGAAATAATAAAACAGAAGAACGCGCTTGTTATTCAGGAAGAGTTATTCACAGATATAGTTGTGCGATTATAATAAATTTGTCGCGTAATTAAATAATTTTAAAATATAAATTTATGGAAAATAAAAAAATGATAAAAGAGGAGGATTTATTGCAATCCGCCGAGGATCAAGGAAAAAGGTTGGGATTTTTAATTTCATCCTTAAATATGCTTGATAAGACAAAGGAAGAGTTTCTTTTTTTAATTAAAGATATGAGCTTAGAACAGCTGGAAAGATTAACAGAAGTTTTAGAGACTAAATTCATAGGAGAACAGACAGATTTTATTGAAGAGGATTTTAAAAAAGAATTAGAAAAAATAATGAAAGAAACAGCGGAATTAAAAGACGAATTAAATAAAAATACTTTAAGTAAAATTAAAAGTTTAAAAATATGAATATGGAAATACCAAAAAATACAAACCAAACTGCCGAAGATGTAGAAAAAGGTTTTGACTTTGTATTAGACGATGTTAAAAAATTTGGCAGAAAACGGGATATAGAATTAATGGATAAACAAGGATTTATTGAATTTAACAGACTTGAAGCAGCCGAAGCGTTTCAAGAGCGATATCCTTCGGGAATTAAAATGGAACAAACAACAGATGGAAAATATAGATTTACACCGATAGATAAAGATTGGCATAAACAATGCGAAGAGAAAAAACAGCCAGCGACGAAAACCGCGGAAGAACGGCAAGAGCAGATTGAAAAAGAGTGGCGCGATGAGCAAGAAATAGAAAAAAATCCAATAGACGCAAAAGCGGAAATTATTGATGCGCAAAAAGAAGACGTTAAAAAGACAGAAGGGGAAAAATTAGAAGACAAAAAAACAGAGAATGATTCGCAAGACGCAAAAGAAAAAATTATTGATGTTACAAAAAAAGAGGCAGAGGAAAAAAAAGAGATAGATCAAGAAGTAGTTGATTATTTTAAAAATGATTTAACCATTGACAAAAAAGATTTGGAAGCCGTTAAAGGTTTTAGCAATTTATCAGAAGGTCAGCAATTGTTAGTTTTAGAAAATGTAAAACAGATTAGTTTAGGCAGAGTTGAAAAAGGCGCGAAAGCAGAGCAGAGAAAAGAATTGAAAAATTTTGTAAGCAAAAAGGCTAAATTTTGGCAGATAAAAAATGATTTAATCGATACAGTTGAGCATTTAAAGACACTTAGCCAAAATATATGGACGAATAGCATTAAAAATTTTGCTGGCGCAAAAATCGCTAAATTAGAAAAATTAAAATTTGAAGAATTAGACAAAGGAGGAACGAAAACTTACGGAGTTGTTTTAGAACAATTAGTTAACGGAATGATTGACGAAAATACTGGAAAAGCAAGGGACGATATTCCGAATGTTGAAAAAATTGAAAAAAAGAATGGCGAATATGAATTAGATATAAAATATCTTGCTGTTCCAGAAAATGCGGACAAGAAAAAGAAAAAATTATATGAAAATTTTAATCAGTCCGCGAGCGAATTTAGCAAAATTCCAGATCAATGGTTGGACAAATCAGCTAAATTTTCAGAAAAGAGAAAATATAAAAATGCGAGAAAAAAATATGAAAAAGCGAGAAGCAATATAATAAATATAAAAACTGAATCAGGCGAAAAAAATGCTTTATTAGAAATGAATGAAATTGATTATAAATTGCAGATGAGCCAATGTTTAAATTCGCACCCTGATGTCGAAGAACAGATTCAAAATATTAGAAATGAAGCCTCTTGGAAGCGAGCTTTTAGGAAAGCGTCTAAAGAAAGATTTGGTCAGTTTTCGGCTGGTTATATGTCAAGAACGGCGACAATCGCTTTAGGCGGAGCAGCTGGCTTATCTATAGCAATAACCGTTCCTGCCGCTGTTTTAGGGTTAGGAGCGCATAGAGCGATGAAAAGAGGAAAAAAGAGTTTAGATGAAGGATATGAATTGTCAAGAAATATATTAAAAGAAAAAGATAAAGAAAATATAACAGAGGAAGGCAGAACAGAGAGATATTTTTTAGAAAAATACGCTGCGATAAAAGAAAAAATACGAAAGATAAAACAGATAGGTGAAGAAGAAAAAAGAGAATTAAGTGAAGAAGAAAAAGTGTTTAAAAAATATTATGAAGACGAATTAAAAGTATTGGATAAACAAGAAGCGCAAAAATTATTAACAAAAAAAGATTTTATTGACGTTGAATATTTAAATGAATCTTTTGACGACTTAATGGACGAAGTAAAAAGCCAGAATTTTTTTATTAAAGAAACAAACTTGCAAGGAGGTAAATTACAAAAGGCGCAAGATAATAAAAAATATGAAATAATGAAATCTTTAGTTTTTCATATCAAAGAGACGCGGGAAAAATTAAAAGATAAGACAATAAATTTTGGCAGCGATAACGAATTTTTGCCAAACCAATATAAACTTGTTAGAAAATTATCAGAAGCAGAAGCTATTGTTAACACAAGTGAACTTTTTAAAAATTTAGATAAAGACGAATTATTAAAGGAAGATTTAGAAGGAGGAATTAAAAAAATAGACGAAAAAGAAGAATCTAACGCTGGAATTAAAGAATTGATTTATAATATTCAAAACGCGAAAATAAGCAAAACTAAAAGAAAATATCTTTTAGGCAAAGCAGGGATGGGGGTTGCGACTTCAGCGGCATTTTTTTACGCTGGTTCTTATGTTAGAGATTCTTTAACGCCTAATTTTGTGAAAGAAACCGCAAGCAATATTAAGCGCGATATATCAAAATCAAGGCTTAATTCGGATATTATAGACGAAATAGAAAAAGACGGAGTGATTACCGATCAAGAAATGCAAGACGCGCAAAATTTGCAAAAAGCGCTTGATGATATTTTTGGCGATAATAGCGATTGGTCTTTTATAACTAAAGCATATGCGGATAACGTTTATGATAATCTATTTTTAGATGAGCAAAAAAAATGTAAAGACATTATCCGAGCTTTATCCGCGGAAGAAAAGTTAAGTATAATTAAAGGTAGTAATAACGCAGACCAAGCTACAGATAAATTATTAAAGTATGCTTATTTGGAATTAGCAAAACAGTCTGGAAAAAGAGTAGAGACGGTTGCTGACGGATTGTTAAATACAGACGAAACAGGCAAAATAAAAAGATTAGAGACAGATTTAAAGAATATTGATAAAGAAAAACTGGATGCTCTTAATGAATTAGAACAAGCAAGAAAAGAAAATGGATTTAATAGTGAAGAAGTGGATAAAAAGGTAAAAAAAGTAGATGAAATTGTGAATGAAAAAAGAGAAACCAAGGAACAGATTAAAAAAACGACGGATGCTATA
>JAYEJQ010000060.1:0-9380 GCA_034660735.1 Patescibacteria group bacterium
TTTAAAAAGCAAAAAACGCGTTAAGCGCGTTTTTGTTGCGTTTTTATGAAACTTGACAGACACAATATATAGTATTATAATTTAATTAAGAATACTAAATATTCTATTTTATGAGATGTCCTAATTGTAGAAATTTAGACACAAAAGTCATTGATTCTCGCTTGTCGCCAGACGAATCTTCTATTCGCCGACGTAGAGAATGCTTGAAATGCGCTTTTCGCTTTTCAACTTTGGAAGAAGCGAGAATTTTTGATTTGACAGTTATTAAAAACGGTGGCAGGCGGCAGGCATACAGTCGCGAAAAAATTGAAAACGGGTTAAGGAGAGCATTGGAAAAAAGGGATATTACAGATGAAAAGTTTAAAAAATTGATTGGAAAGATAGAAATAGATATTCAAAAAATAAAAAAGAAGGATGAAATCATTAGCGCAAAAATTGGAGATATTGTAATGAAACATTTAAAAAAAGTTGATAAAGTCGCTTATATCCGTTTCGCCTCAGTCTACAAATCTTTTGAAGATGTAGAGACATTTGAGCAAGAAATCAGCAAACTCTTCAGAAAAAAATCAAAAAAGTAATTTTTTTATTAAAAGAAATAATATGCAAAAAATTTCTACAAAAATTAATAATAATACAATTTTTGATATTAAAAATACTGCTTCATTTTTAAATATTTCTTCGGCTACAGTTAGAAATTGGCTAAAAAGCGGACATCTGAAAAGTTTTGATAATAATTCAAAAAATTTTTTTCATATAAACGAAATTCAAAATATAAAATCTAAAATAATAAACGGAAATTTTGTAAAATTAAATAAAAGAGCGAATAAATCAGAAGCCACAAAAACTTTTATACCAGAAGAATATTTAAAAAATAAAAATGGATTAAACAAGTTAAATAATATTATTAATTTTATTCAAAAAAATAATATTGATTTGAATTTATCGCTTTTTCTTGTCAGTTTGAATTTATTGGCAAAAGAAAATTTATTATCCCCAATCACAATAGAAAACATTAGAAAGAAAAATTTTAAATATTTTAATAAACAAATAGGAAAAGAAATAAAATCTTGGCTGATAGAAATTAAAAAATTAAAAATAAAAAAAGAATATTCATATCTGCTTAATTGCTTGTTGCCGAAACAGCGCGATATATTAGGTTTTATTTATCAGTCCTTGCTGCTTGAAGGAAAAAAGTCTCAAAGCGGATCATATTATACCCCGTCAAATATTGTTGATGAAATTATAAGCGATTATGTAAAAAAAGATTCAAAAGTTTTAGACCCTTGCTGTGGAACTGGGCAATTTTTACTGGCTTTCGTGGATATTATTAAAGATCCAAGCAATATTTACGGAGTAGATATTGATGAGATAGCTGTTAGAATAGCAAGAATAAATTTGCTTATTAAATATAAAAATAGAGATTTTGCTCCAAATATTGTTTGCAAAAATACTTTATCTGAAATTGGAAATTATGATCTGTTTAGTCTAAATGATGAATATATAAGAGATTTTGATGTTGTTGCCACAAATCCGCCGTGGGGTCTGCATTTTTTAAAGCAAGATATAGAAATATTGAAAAAAATATATCCTCAAATATCATCGCTTGAATCCTTTTCTTATTTTTTAAAGAAAAGCATTGATTTGTTAAAAGACAATGGAATTTTATCTTTTATCCTCCCAAAATCAATTTTAAATGTTAAAACGCATAAAGATATTAGAGAAATTATTTTAAATAATACGCAAATAAAAAAAATAATTTATTTTGATCGCGTGTTTAAAAATGTTTTTACTCCTGTTATTAGATTAGATTTAAAAAAAAACATAAAAAGAGATAATGACATAGAAATTTGCAAAGAAAATAAAAAATACAAGATAAACCAATTAAGATGGAAAAATAACAATGATTTTATATTTGATATACATAATAGCGGTTTTGATGCTGGAATAATAGATAAAATTTATAATGTCAATCACACAACGTTAAAAGGAAAGGCTGATTGGGCGTTAGGAATTGTCACTGGCGATAATTCTAAATATATTATCAATAAGCTAAAAGACGGATATGAAAAAATTTACAAAGGGAAAGATATTGAAAAATTTATTTTAAAAAAATCAAATAACTATATTCAATTTACGCCTGAAAGATTTCAGCAATCCGCGCCGCAAAAAAAATATCGCGTTAAAGAAAAATTAGTTTATAAATTTATTTCAAAATATTTAGTTTTTGCTTACGACGACAAACAAAAATTAACATTAAATAGCGCAAATATTGTTATTCCAAAAATTTCAGACTATCCGATAAAAGTTATCGCCGCATTGTTTAATTCTTCTTTATATCAATTTATTTTTCAAAAAAAGTTTTCAAGCATTAAAGTTTTACGAAGCCATATAGAACAGTTGCCGTTGCCTTTTTTGGACAAAAAAATTTTTAATGAAATAACTAAATTAGTTGATAAAATTATTAGAAAAGAAGCAAATTTTAAAAAATTAGATGATTATATTATGAACAAATTTTCATTAACTAAAAAAGAAAAAGATTATATTAAAAAATTTAATAATTAAATTTTATGGAAATTTTAAAGAAAAATTTAGAAAAATCAATCAAAACTTTATCAGTTCAAGATAAAAATAATTTAAAAAATCGTCTTGATAATTTAATGTCAGTTTATCCTTTTAATGAATACGAATATATAATTTCAAATTTATTAGGTTTGGATAAAATAAAATTGAGCAATTATTTAGAAATCAGAGACGAATATTTGGCAAGAAACGAATATCTTCATCTTTTTGAAAAATATGGATCACCTACGGCTTTTGGCATTACTTGGGCGCAATCTCATATTCATTCAATTATTCCAGAATTAATAAAACCATCTAAAAAAATAGAAAAAAATTATTCTGGCGAATATGATTTTCTTTATATGAATGGAAAAAATCGTGTCAGAATAGAAGTTAAGGCTTCTCGCGCGGTTGATTCAAAAAGCTATGAACCGCTTTTTATTAAAGCGCTTGCGTTAAAATCAAAAAAACCGTTTGATATGAATTTTCAACAAATAAAACCTGCTCATTGCGATGTTTTTCTTTGGGTTGCTGTTTGGCGCGATACAATTAAACATTGGGTGCTTTCATCAAAAGATGTTAAAAAGAATAAATATTATTCAAAAGGACAGCATCGCGGAAATACTGGCGAAGGACAACTTCATTTAAACCGTGAGAATATAAAAGATTTTAAAAAATATGAAGTTAAGCCGAGAGATTTATTAAAAAAAATAATCAAGGCTTATAAAAAGTAAAATTATGACAGAGCAAAAAGAAATAAATATTATCAGAATAGTCAAGGAGGATATATTAAGAATTTTGCAGGAACAGAAAGAAAAAAAAGCGTCAATTCAATTTATAGATTTAGAAATTGATGTTTCTAATCTGTTTTTTCAAAGAGCGATCAGTGAATTGAAAAAAGAAAATTTAATCAAATGCTTTAAAAGTTACATTTTTTTAACTGAAGACGGCAAAAATGACGCGCAAAAAATCACAAAGAAGCACCTTATTTTAAAAAAATATTTTAAATCAACAAGAGACAGCGAAGAGGCCTATAAAATGGCGCATATTTTAGAGCATTATGTTTCTGAGCAAGTCATTAGAAATATAGAAAAATTATCCACATTTAAAGAAAAAAATTTAGGAATTATTTTGACAAAGCTTAAAGCTAATATAGAATATTTAATTTCCGATATTATTATTCCGCGCGGCGGGCTGTTTGAAAGAATAGTCAGTATGGGGATATTTCCTGGAGAGAATATTAAAATAGCCAATAATATTTCAAACGGCGTTATTATTAAAATAAAAAATAAAAAAATCGCTTTAGATAAAAATATAGCGGAAAAAATTAAAGCTTTGAAAATATGACAAATTTAAAAATAACTTTAGTCGGGCAGCCAAATGTGGGAAAGTCTTCTTTGCTTAACGCGATAGCCGGCTCAAAATCGGTCGTGTCTAATTATCCAGGAACGACAGTTGAGATAACCGAGATAGAAAAAGTTTTTAAAAATATAAAAATACATTTTATAGACACTCCGGGAGCATATTCCATTTCAGACAGAAGCGAAGACGAAAAAATCGCTAAAAAAGTTCTTTTTGAAAATAGGATAGACGGAGCGATAATAGTTGCTGACGCGGTTTCTTTTGAAAGAAGCCTTTATATGATATTGCAAATTTTAGAAGCAAAAATTCCTTCTATTATAGCGCTGAATTTTACAGAAGAAGCTGAAAAAAAAGGAATAAACATTAATTGCGAAAAAATGGAAAAATTTTTAAATATCCCTGTAATTCCTATAAATCCCTTAAATAAGCGCGGGATCAATAAGCTTATAGACGCAACATTAAAAATTAAAAATACGCCGAAAAAATATTTTGAAGTTGAATATGATGATCATATAGAAAGCGCGATAGATGAAATATCTTTGCAAATTAAAGGAAATTTGCCGAAAAGATTTGTTGCTTTAAGGGTGTTAGAAAATGATGAATATTTTTATAAATATTTAAAATATAAAGGAATAGTTAAAAAAGTTAAACAAAATTTAAAAGAGCATCCAAGAGTCGCAAAAGACATATCAATAACAAGATACGGCACCGCGTTATTTATAGCTGAAAAAATAACTCAAATAATTAACTTTAAAAAAAAGCTGGGACTGTCTGAAAAAATTGATCGAATTTTTCTGCATAAATTTTGGGGGCAATTTGCGACAGGCGCGTTTCTGTTTACGCTTTTTGGAACATTATTATATGTTGGAAATTTGATGCAGGCGATTCTAATGAATTTAACTGAAAAATTTTTATCTTATTTTATTGCAGTGGAACAATCCATCGTTAATATAATATTAGTTCAAAGCATTACAGGCGTTGCCGCTGGAATTTCAATCGCTCTTCCTTATGTATTTCTATTTTATTTGCTTTTAGGGTTACTGGAAGATATAGGGCTTCTTTCCCGTTTTGTCGTCAATGCGGAAAAATTTTTAAAGAGAATAGGATTGTCTGGAAAAGCGTTTATTCCATTAATTTTAGGATTTGGCTGCACAGCGCCAGCATGCAGAGCTTGTAGAATTTTATCATCTGAAAAAGAACAATTTACAGCGGCATCTTTGTTTTCTTTTGTGCCTTGCTCATCAAGAATCGCTATAATTATGGGGATAGTCGGATTTTATGGAGGAATAAAATTAGCATTTTTTGTTACTATTACGCTATTTGCCGCTGGTTTGATTTGGGCTCTTTGCGCAAAAAAAATTATTTTTTCAAAAAATGAACCGTTGCTTTTAGAATTGCCTCCTTACAGAAAACCGCTGATAAAAAATATTATTGCTAAAAGCTGGATTAGAATGAAAGATTTTGTTTGTATTGTTATTCCTTTTTTAGCGTTGGGCGGAATAGTTTATAGTATTTTTAATATAATGGGAATTACTGATAGTTTAATAAAGCCGCTTTCTCCAATTACTGCATGGCTTGGATTGCCAGCCGCAACTATTATTCCGCTATTATTCGGTTTTTTGCAGAAAGATTTAACAGGAGCTATGCTTTTATCTGTTTTAGGCAATGAAATATCGTTAGTTTTAACACCGCTTCAAATTTATACCTTTGGCGTAGCTTCTACTATCGGAATTCCGTGTATTATAGCGTCTGGAATGCTTGCAAAAGAATTTGGATTTAAAAAAGCGATAACATTGACAATAGTTTCAATAATTTATGGTTTCTTAATCGCTGGTTTAATTTGGAGAACAATAGACTTATTATGCAATTAATTTTAAATAATTTAATAAAATAAATTTTATGACCAAGATCAAAATTACTCAAATTATTAAAAGAAGCGGGAAAATCGCTGATTTTAAACAGGACAAAATCGCTGGCGCGATTTTAAAAGCTTTAAAAATGACTGACGAAGTGGAAAATCAGTTAAAAAAAAGCGAACAACTTGCGAAAGAAGTCATTAAAATTTTAGAAAAAAAATTTCATCACCGATCAATTCCTGCGGTTGAGGAAATTCAAGATATTGTTGAAGAAGTTTTAATTAAAAATCGTTTAATTCAGACAGCGAAATCTTATATTCTTTATCGCGATCAAAGAGCGAAAATGCGGGAATTGAAAAATTTTGTTAATTCATCTGATCTTGTTGGGAAGTATTTAAATAAAGCCGACTGGCGAATAAAAGAGAATAGCAATATGGCTTTTTCACTTCAAGGCTTGAATAATCATTTGGCATCAGCAATCTCTTCAAATTATTGGCTGAATAAAGTTTATCCGCGCGAAATTCGCAGAGCGCATATTGATGGAGATATGCATATTCACGATTTACAGCTTTTAGCGCCTTACTGCGCTGGCTGGGATTTATATGATTTATTAGTTAAAGGTTTTACAGGAGTTAGCGGAAAAGTGGAATCAAAACCAGCAAAACATTTTCGCACAATTTTAGGGCAGATGATAAATTTTTTCTATACATTACAGGGAGAAATCGCAGGCGCCCAAGCATTTGCGAATTTTGACACTTATATCGCGCCGTTTGTAAAATACGACAAATTAAATTACAAAGAAGTAAAACAAGCGTTGCAAGAATTTTTATTCAACATTAATGTTCCGACACGGGTTGGTTTTCAAACGCCATTTACAAATTTGACTATGGATTTATCAGCGCCGAAAACGATAAAAGACAAAAATGTTATTATTGGCGGTGAATCAAAGGAAGAAGTTTATGGAGATTTTCAAGAAGAGATGGATATGGTAAATAAAGCCTTTGCTGAACTTATGATGGAAGGCGACGCGAAAGGACGGGTTTTTACTTTTCCAATTCCGACCTATAATATCACAAAAGGTTTTAATTGGGATGGCCCAGTGATGGAAAAAATTTTTGAGATGACAGCAAAATATGGAATTCCGTATTTTTCAAATTTTATAAATTCAGATATGAGTCCAGACGACGCGCGAAGCATGTGCTGCCGTTTGCGTTTGGATAATCGCGAATTGCGAAAAAGGGGAGGAGGACTTTTCGGCGCAAATCCTTTAACTGGATCTGTCGGCGTTGTAACGCTAAATTTGCCAAGGCTCGGGTATCTTGCTAAAAAAGCGTATCCAAAAGATTTACAAAAAGCAAAAAAAGAATTTTTAGAAAAATTAAAAAAACTTATGGATATTGCTTTTCAGAGTTTGGAAATTAAAAGAGAATTATTGGAAAACTTAACGGAAAAAGGTCTTTATCCGTATGCCAAATTTTATCTTGCTGGAATTCATAGTAGGTTTAAACAGTATTGGAAAAATCATTTTTCAACAATCGGAATTAACGGAATGAATGAAGCGCTGCTTAATTTAATGGATAAAAATTCCGCGTCAAAAGACGGCAATAAGTTCGCGTTGAAAGTTATGGATGAAATGCGGGAAAAATTAATAAATTATCAAAATAAAACAAATAATCTTTATAATTTAGAGGCAACTCCAGCTGAAGGAGTAACAAGGCGGTTTGCCAACGCTGACAAGAAAAAATATCCAGATATCATCGTTGCTAATGAAAAAGAGGTTTTAGAAGAAAAGGCGTCTCCTTATTATACAAATTCAACAAATTTGCCAGTCGGTTATACAGATGATATTTTTGAAGCATTAGATTTGCAAGATGAAATTCAGACAAAATATACTGGTGGAACAGTTTTGCATTGCTTTCTCGGCGAACGAATGCCATCGGCGGAAGCGACAAAAAATTTAGTTAGAAAAATAGCTGAAAAATACCATCTGCCTTATTATTCAATCACGCCTACTTTTAGTGTCTGCCCAACTCATGGTTATTTGTCAGGCGAACATTTTAAATGTCCAGATTGCGGCGCTAACTGCGAAGTTTATTCAAGAGTAGTAGGCTATCTTCGTCCTGTCCAGCAATGGAACGATTCAAAACAAGAGGAGTATAAAGACAGAAAGGTATATAAGGTAGAATAAATTGCTCTTTATACGCTTAATAATTAAACGGTAGAATAATTAAAATTATGCGGCAAGTCTATTGTAAAAAACGCAAAAAAAGTCGCTATTGGTTATTCCTTTAGCGACTTACATTTTGATTGATTGGTCGGTCGTGATGGATTTGAACCATCGAAATCCCGATTATCATCGGGTGCCTTTACCAGACTTGGCTAACGACCGACATAAATCAAAAAATCAAACTTTTTGTGTGATGGAGACGGGAGGATTTGAACCTCCGTCCTCGGTTTTTCGGGCCCATTTTATGAACTACTCCGAAGCTCTGCCGTTGAGCTTACGTCCCCACACTTATTTATAAAAAAACATTAACAGATAATAAAAATATGTCAATAGTTATTAAAGGTTTGCAAAAATTTTCATTGATTGATTATAAAGACAAAACGGCCGCGGTGATTTTTACGGGTGGATGCAATTTTAATTGCGTTTATTGCCATAACAGGGAATTGATAAGTTATGATAAAAAAAATATGATTTCTGAAAAAGAAATTTTAAATTTTTTGCAAACAAGAATTAAGCTGTTAGACGCGGTATCTATTAGCGGAGGAGAGCCGACCTTACAAAAAGATTTACTTTATTTTATTAAAAAAATTAAAAAAATGGGATTTTTGATTAAATTAGACACTAATGGTACAAATCCAGAAATGTTGGAAAATTTAATTAATAAAAATTTAATTGATTATGTAGCAATGGATATTAAAGCGCCATTAGATTTAAAAGACTATGAAAAAATTATTAAAGTAAAAAATAAAAATTTAATAGAAGCTGTTAAAAAAAGCGTTAAAATTTTATTGCGAGAAAAAATAGATTATGAGTTTCGCACAACTGTCGCGAAGGATTTATTAAGCAAAAAAGATATTGAAAAAATCGCGCGAGAGATTAAAGGCGCTAAAAAATATTATTTGCAAAATTTTGTCAAAACCGAAAAAATAAGCTATAATAAATTAAATCCGATGGATAAAAATGAATTAGAAGAATTAAAATCAGCGGCGGAAGAATATGTTTTAAAGTGCGAGATTAGAGATTAAAAAAATAAATTTTATGCAAGAAAAAAATAAAAAATCAACGCAAAAAAATTTTTTAGACGAAAAAAACAAAGTTATAGAATTATTAGAAAAAAATTTAAAAATTTCGCGCCAGATTTTGAAATTGAACCAAAAAACACAACGATGGATTGTTTGGCAAAAAATTAAATCCGCTATTTACTTTGTTTTAATCGTAGCGCCGATTATCTTGGCGGCTATCTATCTTCCGCCGATTTTAAGCGGATTATTAGAGCAGTATCAGGAATTATTAAACATTTTTCCAAATAAATAATTTTTAAAATTAAAAATTGATTAGAAATTGTCAAATTGCAAAATGTCTTTTCATTTTTTTTT
>JAYEJQ010000061.1:0-5565 GCA_034660735.1 Patescibacteria group bacterium
CAAATCCAATTTTTTTCATATTGTTTTATATTATTATTTCTTTAATATTTTACAAATTTTTCCTTAAAAAAACGCGTATTTTACTAAAAAAATAAAATAAAATAATTATAATTAAATTTCAAATTTTTAGCGAAAATGGACGACCGTCCGTTTTCGCTAATTTTTTTATTTTTTTAAAAAATTTTTTAGGCATTTTAATATTTATTTCTATAAAAAATATTTCGTAATTTAAAATTAATTGCGCGACATATCTTCTGATGTCTCCCAAAAACGCGGAAAAGTTTTATTTACGCATGACGGATCGTTGATTTTTAGATTTCCGATTTTTGTTCCTAAAACCGCAAAACTCATCGCCATTCTATGGTCGTCATAAGTGTCAATGCTTATTTTCAAAAAATCAATATCGCTAAAATCCTTTTTCTCCCCTATCTCAATAAAATCTTTACCCTCCCTGACTTTGACACCTAATTTTTTTAACTCCGCCGCAGGCGCGGAAATGCGGTCGCATTCTTTTAATCTTAAATTGGCAATTCCCGTAATTAAAGTTTTACCTGGAATAAGTGGCGCGATTGCCATTAGAGTTGTCGCGGTATCTGGAATATCCTCCATATCTATTTTTCTTAAACTGTTTAGTGCTCCATTTTTAGGTCCGATAATCTTTATTTCGCTATCGCTTAATTCAACTTTCGCGCCTAATTTTTTACAAATTTTATAAAATTGCAAATCTCCCTGAACGCTATTTTTGCTTAAATTTTTTAAAATTATCGTTCCGTTGTGAATTGTTGATAAAGCCATAAAATACGAAGCCGCGGACCCGTCGCCCTCAACCATAACTTTTGTCGGTTGATATTTTTGCGGCGGAACAAAAAAACTTCTGTAATTATTATTTTCAACGTTAACGCCGAACTTTTTCATTTCATTGATAGTTATGTCAATATACGGCTTGCTTGTTAAATTTCCATCAACTTCAATTTTTAATCCGTTTGGCAAAACAGGCGCAATTTGCAGAAGCGCCGTGAAATACTGACTGGACACATCGCCTTTCATTTTTATTTTTTTCTTAAAATTTTCTTTTCCGATAATTTCAGCAGGCAAAAATCCGCCTTGCGATTTTATTTCAGCGCCTATATTTTTTAACCCGTCTATTAAATATTTGTTCGGCCGCGCGCGCAGAGATTTGTTCCCATCTATAATTGTTTTATCTTTTCGCAAAGCCGCTACAGCCAAAAGAAGGCGGGTTGAAACGCCGCTGCCGCCTAAATACAATTTTTTCGCTCCGATTGCAAACTTACCTCCCTGACCGTAAATTCTTAGCCCATTATTAATTTTTTCAATTTTAATTCCTAATTCTTTAAGCGCTTCTAGTATTCTGTCCGCGTCATCGCATTCCGCGGGACGCAAAATTTCACTCTCGCCATTTGCCAAACTTGCTAAAACAAAATTACGTAGAGTCATTGATTTGCTGCCTGGCAAAAAAATCTCCGCGTTTATTTTATTCTCAATTTTTAAAATCTCTTTTTGCTCCATTTTATAACAAAAATTATAAAAATAGCTTATTAATTTTATCGTCGGGATAATAATAAATATTTCTGCCTTGTTTTTTTGATATTAAAAACTTTTGTTTTTCTAATCCCTTTAAATCTTTAATTGATGTTGGTTTACTAATCTGATAAATATTCATATGTATTTTTAATGAAGTTCTTTCTTCTGGCGCTCTATAAAAATATTGCAAAAGTTGTATCTGCCTTTCATTAAAATCATATTTTAATCTTACCTGTTTGTTCATTTGCAAGTTTCCTTTCTGTTCTTTTTTTAAGTACTCTTCAAATTCTTTTACAGCTAATTTAATTTTTTTAATATTATAATCAATAAAATAAGTTAAATCATTATCGTCCTGTTCGCTATACACATAAGACATAGCATATTGCTTAGGAGATTTTTTTATAATTTTTGATATCGGCAGATAAACAAACGCCCAATAATTATTTTTTAATAAATACCAATAGAAAAAAAGCCGCGCTAATCTTCCATTCCCGTCAGTAAAAGGATGCAGATATCCGATCCAAAAATGCAGCATAATCGCTTTAACAACAGGATGAATAAAATTATCGCTTTCTAATTCGTCGTTAGCAAACAAAATCATTCTTTTTAATTCTTTTTTTACAAAATTAATATTTGGCGCTTTGTGATATGTTTTTCCAGTTATGCAATCTATTACAGAAATGTCATCTTTGTCTGTTCTCAAGCAAGGCTGTTTTCTTTCGTCTGTGAACGTATTCTTGGTTATTATTTTATGCAACTCCAGCAGTAAATCCATATCCATCTGTCTATTTTTATATTCATTCTCTAATAATTGCATTGTTAAATAATTATTTAAAATCATCTGCTCAGATTCATTTTTCGGCTTTCTATTTTCCCTTAAAAATTTTTTCGCGACTTTCTTTGTTGTTGCCGCGCCCTCTAACTGTGAAGACGCTATGGCTTCCTCCATAATGCCTTTAGAAATCAATTTTTGCTTATTATTTTTATCAATTTCATATTTAGAAGAAAATAATTTGCCTCCTGTATTCATATCAATATTATTAAAAAATTCTTCAATTTTTGGCAATTTAATCCATCTAAAAACGCAATTTTTATCATCTAATATAGGAGTTCTCTCGCTTTTAATTTCTCTAAAAAATTTAACAACATTCCAAAGTTTTTCATTCTTAATATTTTTCGGTGTAAGTTGCTTATATTGAAATTTATCCCAATATAAATATTCTGGTGAAAAAGATTTCTCAATAAAATTAAAATCCTCTTTTTTTTTAGTTTTCTCTTTATTAAGAATATTCATTATTTCACCCATCTTTAATTCTTTAATTAAAGGTTTTTTTAATTTAAAAAACATAATTTATAAATATTAAAATAGGTATACATTTACCTATACTTTACCTATTGTATACCTATCTAAAAAAATTGCAAATTATATAAAATTACATCCTCTCCCATAAATCCAGCATAACAAGCGCCGACAACGCTTCTGCCACTGGCGGAACTCTTATTACAATGCATGGATCGTGCCGTCCGCTGATTGTTATTTTCTCATTTTTCAATGTTTTAATATTTATTGTATCCTGCTCAATCCCGATTGACGCGGTCGGTTTTATCGCGAGCCGAAAAACAACAGGCATTGAATTTGTAATTCCGCCTAAAATTCCGCCTGAATTGTTTGTTTTTGCCTTAATATTTTTGTTTTTGTCAATATAAAAAGGGTCGTTATGCTCGCTCCCTTTCATTTTTGCCGCATAAAAACCAGCTCCAAACTCAACTCCTTTTACTGCTGGAATAGAAAACATTGCGTGAGATAAAACGCTTTCCGCAGAATTAAACAGCGGTTCGCCAAGACCGATCGGCAAGCCGTTTATAGCACATTCAACAATTCCGCCGACGGAATTTTTTTCGCTTTTCGCTTTTTCTATCTCCTTAATCATTTTTTCCGCTATTTTTTTATCTGGACAGCGGACTAAATTAGAATAAACGTTTTTCTTGATTTCAGTGAAACTCAATTCTCTATTTATCGCGATATTTCCAATCTGTTTTGTAAAAGCGCGAATTTCAACGCCCCTACTATTCAAAATTTTTTTCGCGATCGCGCCAGCCGCTACCATACAGGCAGTCATCCGCCCAGAAGCGAAACCGCCGCCGCGATAGTCAAACACGCTGGCATATTTTTTTCTTGCGGTAAAATCTGCGTGCCCTGGACGCGGCGTTAATCTTATATTTTCGTAAGATTTTGAATGCGTGCTGGTATTGAAAATTTCTATTCTGATTTTTTCGCCAGTTGTTTTTCTATTTTTAATTCCGCTAATAATATGTATTTTATCAGCTTCCTGCCGCGCGGTTGACAATCCGCTCACGCTCCTTCTTTTATCAACTTCGTCTTGTATCTCTTTTTCACTAATTTTAGTATTTTTCGGAATTCCTTCTAAAAAAAAGCCAATCTTTTTTCCGTGCGAATCTCCAAAAATTGATAATCTGATTTTTACGCCGAAAGGAGCCGAAAAAGGCATCGGATTTTTTTTATCTTTTCTTAAATCATCAAAAAATTCAGGATTGTTTTTTTTATCCTGAACTGGATTATCAATAATTTCCTCTTTGCCGCGATTATTTTCTAATATTATTTTTATTTCAGACATAGTAAATTTTATTAAAAAACATTTTTTTGATATTCCATTCTCTTAAAAATATGATATAATAAATTAAAAAATTAAACAAGATAAATTTTAATATCTGTAAATTATAAAATAATTAAAAAACGAAAGTATAAACTCCCTTAATCCCCCTTATCAGGGGGAAATCTTTTTTTTAAATATCCCACACTGACAAGGGGGTTTGGGGGGTTGGGTTATATTGTAATAAATTTTTATATTTTGTGGATTCAAAATAATAATTATCAAAATATGGATTATAACAAAAAAGCCATTGCTTTGCATAAAAAGCATAAAGGCAAAATTGAAATTAAATTAAAAACACCAATAAATAATAAAGAGGCACTGTCAACCGTTTACACTCCCGGGGTTGCGGAAGTTAGCAGACAAATTCATAATGACGAAAAAAAAGCGTATCAACTAACAATGAAAGCGAATTCTTTAGCAATCGTGAGCGACGGATCCGCTGTTTTGGGTTTAGGAAATATCGGCGCTTTGGCAGCTATTCCAGTAATGGAAGGAAAAGCGGCGCTTTTTAAAAAATTTGCTGACATAGACGCTTTTCCAATTTGTGTTAAAACTCAAAAAAGCGAAGAGATAATTCAACTTGTTGAAAATATTTCTCCAAATTTTGCCGCGATAAATTTAGAAGACATTTCCGCGCCGCGATGCTTTGAAATAGAAGAAAAATTGCAAAATATCGGAATTCCAGTTATGCACGACGATCAGCACGGAACAGCCGTGGTTGTTTTAGCTTCATTGATAAACGGGTTAAAAATAGTTAAAAAAGATATTGCGAAAATAAAAATTGTGATTAATGGAGCTGGGTCAGCCGGTTACGCGATTTTAAAATTATTGCGTTCAGCTGGAGCGAAAAATTTTTTAATATGCGACACAAAAGGAATTATTTACTCCAACAGGGTTGATATAAAAAACAATGCCTATAAGCGAGACATTGCTAAAATTACGAACAAAAAAAATATCGCCGGAGGATTGCGAGACGCGCTGAAAAACGCGGATGTTTTTATAGGCGTATCAGCTCCAAATATTTTAAAAAAAGAATGGGTTAAATATATGAACGAAAAACCAATAATATTCGCTTTAGCAAATCCGATTCCTGAAATTCTTCCGCCAAACGCGCTTGACGGCGGAGCTTTTATTGCCGCAACTGGCAGATCTGATTTTCCTAATCAGATTAATAACGCGCTTGCTTTCCCAGGAATATTTAGGGGAGCGATAGACGCGATGGCTTTACGAATTACTGAAAAAATGAAACTTGCGGCAAGTTTTGCGATTGCCGACTTTATTAAAACGCCAAGAAAAAATAATTTTATTCCTGCGGTTTTAAATAAAAAAGTTCATCTCGCGGTCGCGC
>JAYEJQ010000061.1:5665-9372 GCA_034660735.1 Patescibacteria group bacterium
GCTTTACGAATTACTGAAAAAATGAAACTTGCGGCAAGTTTTGCGATTGCCGACTTTATTAAAACGCCAAGAAAAAATAATTTTATTCCTGCGGTTTTAAATAAAAAAGTTCATCTCGCGGTCGCGCGCGCGGTAAAAAACGCAACGAAATAATTTTATATTTTCTTAAATTTAACGCTAATTAGCGGTTCGTATTTGTTTTGATAGTCGTCTGAAATTTCTATCGGCTCGCCTTTTGCTATGCAATTTACAGCCATATCGCTTAATAAAATATTGTCGGTTTCTATATCCATTTTAATCTTATCTAATTTGTCAAATTCGCTCTTAAAGTCAGATTCTATCTTGTCTTTTATCTGTCTTTTCGCGTCTCTCGCATTTTTACAGTCTTCGTCGGCTTTTTGATATTCAGACGAACTATCAAAAGCTTCTTTAAAAACGGCTTTTATTTTTTTCTGTTTTTTTTTAGATGTTTGAATTCTACTAAACACCTCCTGCATTTTTTGCATAAATTATATTTATTAAAATTTTAAATAAACAAGCATCTTAATTAAAAGATGCTTTTATTTTTTATAGATAAACTCCGTAAAAAAAATAATCGCGGACAATCCGCTAAGCAGAATATTTTGAAGATTTTCGTTTTAATCTTTTATAATCTTTCTTTTCTATTTTTGAAAATCCGACAAAATTACTGTTATTTTTAATCTTTTCTAATGAATATAATCGCGCCGCTTCTTTAGATGTGAAACCTTGTTTTTCTAATTTTCCAACTTCTTTTATTGAGTTCTCTATGGCAGAGATATTTTCCGCATCTTCAATAGCGGATTGATATGATATTTGCTCTTTATTCATAAATTAAAATATTAAAATGTTTGCGTATTAAAATGTTAAAGTGTTATCGTATTAAAGTATTTTCTATAAAAACATTTTTTTGCGGAGGAATGCAGGGATGTCTAATTCATCGTCGTCGGAATTATTCATATTATTATCAACATCATCAGTCTTTTTATTTTCATCAACAACTTCATTTTCGTTGTTTTCGCCTTTGTTTGAATTCGCGAAAATATCATCATCCTCTTTTTTGGAAAACTCTTCATTGTCTTGCGAATTATTTTCTGAATTTATTGAAAAATTTTCAGCCATAAAATTTTTATTTTCATCTAAAACTTCATCTTTATTTATCGGACTTTGCGAATCGCCAAATCCAGTTGCTACAACTGTTATTTTTACAGTGTCTTTTAAATTTTCATCTACAGAAGCGCCGACAATAATTTTAGCCTTAGGATTGGAGGATTTAGTGATAATCTCCGCGGCTTCATTTACTTCATGTAACGTTAAATCAGAACCTCCTGTAATTGTAAAAAGTATGCCTTTTGCGCCATCTATTGACAAATCAAGTAAAGAACTTTCAATTGCGGACTTTGCGGCTTCGGTCGCCCTGTTTTCTCCAGTAGCTTTTCCTAATCCCATTAGCGAAGATCCTGTTTCTGACATTATGGCCTTAACATCCGCAAAATCAAGATTGATTAAAGCGGGAACTGTGATTACTTCCGCGATACCTTGAACTCCGTGCAATAAAACATTATCTGATACTGAAAAAGCGTCTAATAATGATGTCTTTTTGTCAATAACTTTTAACAACTTATCATTTGGTATTATAATAATCGCGTCAACTTTCTTGCTAAGCTCTTCAAGCGCCTGTTTCGCGATTTCAGTCCTTTTAATGCCTTCAAAAGAAAACGGTTTTGTGACAACAGCTATAGTTAAAGCTCCTAAGTCCCGCGCTATTTCAGCCACAATAGGAGAAGCTCCGCTACCCGTTCCGCCTCCCAATCCGCATGTAATAAATACCATATCAGCTCCTTTTAAAATATCCCTTATCTCATTTTGGCTTTCTTCCGCGGCGCGACGTCCTAATTCAGGGTTCATTCCAGCGCCAAGCCCGCGCGTCACTGTTTTGCCAATATGCAGTTTAACAGGCGCTATAGAACTATGCAACGCTTGCACATCCGTATTGATCGCCAAAAATTCAACGCCATGTATTTTAGCGCCGATCATTCGGTTGACAACGGCATTTCCTCCGCCGCCTACTCCGATAACTTTTATTTTCGCAAAAGTTTCAATGTCTGGTTTTATTTCTGCCATATAAAAATGTAATGTAAATTTAAAATTATTAAATTAAAATTATTGAAAAACATTTTTTCTTATTTCGTATAACATATCCGAATATCTGAAGTTTTTCGTAGCCATAGGCGGAGAAAAATTTGGGAAAATTGCGGGCTGAGCAATTTTTCAGATACTCGGTGTTGTACGACCCGAACCCTCACCTTTTATACCTTATTATTTTATAAATTATAAAAGGTGAGGGTGAGAGCGCAGCGAGGCAAGGATTTGCTTTAGATGAATTTGTAAAGAAATGCTTATTTAAATACTTATTAAAATACCTATTTCCTAAATGAACTTTGAAAAGCAAATCCGCAGAGTAAATTTTTTATCTCGTGTTCAAATATATAGACCTCGTCATCTTTAAAAGAAAATTTGATTTTTTATTTTAAGTAAAGAACGGTCAAGACTAATACCTAAATTCGAAATTGCATAGTCTTTAATATTCAATCTTTTTCTGACCTCCCGGTCAACTTCTAACATAGGAAGCCCCTTGCCGCTTTCCAGATATTCATCCACCACCCTATTCTGCATTTTTTCTTTATCTGATGGCACATAGCCGATAATTTTTCTAAAAATTTTTTTAACAATATATTTTGTGATAGATGAATTTATTGTGATCAATAATAAAATCAAAAAAATTCCTCCCCAAATGCCACTTATAAAAAAAGAAGCTACGAAAATAATGAACATAATTAAATTAGAGGTCATTTCAATTTTTGAGCTTATATATCCTCTACCGTAAGCACCAATTTGCTGAGAAAATCCCAAAATAATACATAGGGTTAATAACCCCCACCATCTAAATGTTTCATAAAACATATTTTTAAAATTTATTTTATTATGTTTTTATAAAAAAAGGGATGTTCAAGTTTTTCTATTGTGCCATTTTCAAACTCGACTGTACAAATTCCTCTCTCTATGGAAATTACTTTACCATCTCCTTGGCTATTTTGCCCAATTATTTTTACTCCATTTTTGAAGTTATCAATTAATAATTCCGCTTCTTTGTCTGTTAGTTTGTTTATATTGTTAAATTGTTAAAAAATAAAAAATCAAATTTTCGTCGTGTTCAAAATAATAGATATTGTAATCTCCACTAAGATAAAAAATTTATTTCGCACAACTGGTTTTTATACAAACTTTTTATTTGGATAATATGTTTAATTTGCGTATTACAAAAAATATTTTTTAAACTTTCTTCTAAATTTTCAACTTGTCATCCCGCCCCGCTGCTCGCGAGCGGCGGGGTCGAGATCTGTCACTACTATTCGCTATATTATGATTAAAATTAAAAAAACTTTAAATATTATAACTTATCTTGCTGAGTAATATTCAGTTAAACAACAAACACAGATCCTGAAATAAATTCAGGATGACAGTATTTGATTCAGGATGACAATGTTTGATTTAGGATGACAAAATATTCTACGGCATTAGTTTTTTTATCCAGCTTTTTATTTTTTTGAAAATATCTAAAAACTTTCTTATATTTATTTTACTATTTCCTCCTAACTCTAATTCCTGCGCCCCCCAAAGTATCAATC
>JAYEJQ010000062.1:0-9294 GCA_034660735.1 Patescibacteria group bacterium
CGCAAAAAAAATTGCGCAAACATTTGATTCTGGGCATATAAAAATAATGACAAAGGAATATGAAGAAAAAGAAGACTTTTTTCCTTTACAATACCCGATTGATAATGTTGATAAATATGTTGATAAACTATAGATAATATTGTGTAAAAACTGTGTGTAAATAAATATATTTTAAAGAGTAAGTAATTTATAAAAGTTATTAACAAAATTTTAATTATTTTCACCAACTTATACTATAAAATTTTTATAGTTATTCACATACTATCCACAAGTTATCAACAAGTTAATTATTATACAATTTTTGTCGTATAATTTCTATATCCTGCTTTAAAATTTCATCAGCATCTAATTGTTTTTCTATTTTATCGCAAGCATGTATAGCTGTTGTATGGTCTCGCCCGCCAACTTCTTGCCCTATTACAGGGTAAGAACTGCCCATCTCTTCACGCATTAAATACATAGCAATTTGTCTTGGCGTAACTAAATTTTTTTTACGGCAAGCGCCCAGAATATCTTTAAGCGAGATATTATAATATTCAATAATAATAGTTATTAAACTTTTAGCGGTGATTGAACTTTTGTTCGGCATTCTTTTCAGATTTATTAATAGTTGCTGAGTGCTTTCTATAGTCGGGTCAATATTATTTATTTGGTGGAACGCTATTAGTTTATTAAGAGCTCCTTCTAATTCTCTGATATTATTTCTAATATTCATCGCTAAAAAATTGATAATTTCTTCATCAATATTAAAATTTTTTTCTTGCGCTTTGTATTGCAGGATAGCGCTGCGCGTTTCCAAATCAGGTATAGATATATCCGCAATCATTCCCCACTCAAATCGAGACACTAAGCGATCTTTAAGAGTAGCAATGGATTTTGGCGGACGATCAGAAGTTAAAACCACCTGTTTTTCGTGTTGATGCAGTTCATTAAAAGTATGGAAAAAGGCTTCCTGTGTTTGTTCTTTTCCTCCAAGAAACTGGATATCGTCAACTAATAAAACGTCAACAGCTCTGTATTTTTTTAAAAAATTATCCGAACTGTTGTGTGAAAGTGATTTTATAAAATCGTTAATAAATTTTTCACATGAGATAAAGAGTGTTTTTTTATTAGGATTTTTTTCTAAAATTTTATTGCCGATTGCTTGGATTAAGTGAGTTTTGCCAAGTCCGACTCCGCCGTAAATAAAAAGAGGATTATATGTTTTGCCTGGATTTTTAGCTACTGCCATAGATGCGGCATGCGCCAATTCATTTCCTTTGCCAACAATAAAATTGTTAAATGTATAGTTAGAATTGAAGCCAGTTTTAAACAAGATGTTTTTATTGGTTTGAGTTTTTTGGTTTTTCGCGCTGCTGCTGGCGTTATTAGCGGATACTATTTTATAGTCTATTTTTACTAAAGGATCTTCGGTGATGTTTTGCAACGCTTTGTATATTAAAGAACGGTATTTTTTTTCAAACCAGTTTTTAGTAAATTCATTAGGAACAGCTATGGTGATTAAGCCGTTTTTATAAGAAAGGATATAGGTCTGTTTAAACCATGTGGTGAAGTTTGGTTTGCTGACTAATAATTCCATCTCGCCCAAGATTGCTTGCCAAAGTTGTTGTGTATTCATATTGCCACGCGTTTAAATATTGTTGTAGTTTGAATTATAATACAATATTTTTTATAACGCAAGAGCTTGTGTATAACTTGTGGATAATCTGTGGGATAACTTATTTTATGGTAGTTTAATCGGTTCGGTAATCACGGAATAAGCAGATATTATTCAGCTACTTGCGGACTTTAATAAATAGACTTGTCGCATAATAAATTTCCCCGTAGCGAATACGGGATAAATTCCGCGAGATTTTCAGATTTTGAGGCAAATATTTCATCCCCCCTCTCGCGAGAAGTGGGATGGAAAATTTGACCAAAATATGTAAATCGCAGTAAAAAGTTATTATGCGACAAGTCTAATATTTCTTAAAACATTTTTCATCCCTTCAATAAATATATCTTCAGAAAAATCGCGCGCGCGAAGTTCGCAATCCTCGCGCATTAAAAGAGCTTTTTGTTTATCTAATTCATTGACAGCGTTGATGATATCTTGAATTTTAAAGTTTGGTTTTAAGAGTAACCCAGTTTTTTGATGTATAATCGTCTCTTTTAACCCTGCTTCGTCAACGGCTACTATCGGCTTGCCTGCGGACATTGATTCCACGGGGGTCATTCCAAAATCTTCTTGCAGTGGAATATAAATAGTCGCTAAACAGCTGCCTAATAAATTTAAAAGTTTTTCGTCGCTGATCCATTTTAGTATTTTTATATTATCGTGTCCGCGCGCCATCTGTTTAATTTTATTAAGTTCAGGTCCGCCAGAAGCGATAATCAATTTTTTGTTAGGCATTTTTATAAAAGCCTCAACTATTTTATCAACTCGTTTTACATCATAAAGCCGCGCGTATGAAAAATAATAATCGCCCTGTTTTATCCATTTGAATTTTTTAATGTCGCAAGGTGGAAAAACAATTTTAGAATTAAGGTTTAGATATTTTTTAATCCTGTTTTGCACGGTTTTTGAATTTGCGATTAAAACATTCATTTTTTTTGCGCAACATCTAAACCGCGGTCGGTTTATCGCCGCGAAGATTTTAAATATTTGCCGTTTTAAAAATTTATACTCTTTTAGCCGCAGTTGGTAGTTGTCATAAAGGTGGCGTGGCGGAGTGTGGATATAAGCGATATTTAATTTGTTTTTAACGTTGTGGATAGCCGACAAACAGTCGCCGCTGTAAATCACAATGTCATAGTTTTTTAAAAATTTTGTTTTAAAAATAAATGAGCTCTGCACTTTCAAGTAGCGCGCTCCGGGAATATGCGAGAAATATCCGTCTGTAGTGAGTTCAATCGTCTTAATTCCATAGTCGCGCGGATTAAAAGCGTGAGGGGTTATAAAAGAGGTTGCTATATCAGCATTAAGCGCTTTTGCTAATGTTATTACCAGTCGCTCTCCGCCGCCTTTATACAAAAAGTAGTCTTGTAGGATAATAATTTTTTTATTTTTTAAATTCATACTAAAAGAATACCCATTTTTAATTTTTTAAGCAAATCTAAGAATCTCGCTACAAAATTTATTACGCAACAAGTCTAACGCTATAAGATATCATTGGAGTTTAAATTTAACTTCACCTGTGGATTATTTATTAAATAACAATATGGTTTCCAACATGAGGTGGACTAATACAATTATTTGACTCCTATTAAAAAACTGCTAAAATTAAAATCAAATACTGAAATAAAACAAATCAATTTAATTATGAGATATAACAATAATTACAACTTTTAATTTATAATATGTAGAATAATATGAAAAAAGAATGTAGAATAAAATACTTTCCAGTATCATTTTTTTCAATAATTTTAGGAATGACTGGCTTTACTATAGCTTTTCAAAAAGCTGAACAAATTTTACAAATGCCAATACAATTAAGTTGGTACATTTTAATGATAACCATTTTATTTTTTATAATTATTTCGGTTATTTATTTAACAAAAATAATCAAATTTAAAGATGATGTGAAAAACGAGTTTAATCATCCTATTAAATTGAGTTTTTTTCCGACATTTTCAATAAGTTTTCTTTTGTTGAGTGTAGCGTTTTTATCTATAAACATAATCATATCAAAATATTTATGGCTCACAGGAGCTACAATTCATTTTATTTTTACTATAAAAATTATCTCTATTTGGATTCAACATAGTAAATTTAAAATCAAACATATGAATCCTTCTTGGTTTATTCCTGCGGTCGGTAATATTTTGGTACCAGTTGCTGGAGTTAGTCATTTTCCTTCTGAAATATCTTGGTTCTTTTTCAGCATTGGGCTGTTTTTTTGGATAGCATTATTTATTATATTCTTTAATCGTATTATTTTTCACAATCCATTGCCTGACAAATTATTGCCAACCCTTTTTATTTTAATTGCTCCGCCAGCTGTTGGATTTATTTCGATTGTTAAGCTAACTGGAGAAATAAGCGAATTTTCCAAAATATTGTATTACTTTGGTTTATTTATTGTTTTTCTATTATTCGCGCAAATAAACTTATTTAGAAAAATAAAATTTTATTTTTCATGGTGGGCATACTCTTTTCCAATAGCTGCAATAACAATTGCTACTATTTTAATGTTTCATGAGACTAACATTGGATTGTTTAAATATTTATCATGGATATTATTTTTTATGTTGAATATAATCATTATTCTATTGTTAATAAAGACAACTATCGCTATTTCAAAAAGAGAAATTTGCATTGAAGAAGAATAATGAGAAGTTTTAAAAAATAAAATTTACGCTATTAAATAAAGTTTGTTTATAAATTTTAGCTTTTTTATTTAACAGAGTGAGTCCATAACCTATCTTCCATTTTTCAAAACGAAAAAAATCAAATTTATAAAAAACATTATGGATTCAAATAAAATAAAAATATTATCGATTTTAATTTTGACTGTTGTGTTTTTAATTGGTTGTAAAACTAATACAGAAAATAAGATTCCTGAGGAAAAAATTCAATCAGAAAATTCGTTAACAGATAAACAAAAAGATGTAATTAAGTTTGATCTTTTTATAGAAATGTCTAAAGGTGAAATTAAAGATGATACTTCTTCAAGAATCTATTCTCTTATAAAAAATGCAAAAATGGGAGATTTAAATGATATATATTATATGATTTCAGAATATTGCTGGTTAAAATACAAAAAAACAGATTTAAGTGAAAATGAGTGCCAAAAAATGATTAAAGCATTGGTTGCTAAAGGAGACATACTAAAAGATAAATCTTTTGAAGAAATAAAAAAAGATAAAGATAACTTGGTAAAAAGATTATCTGAATTTCAGGCTTTGTTAAGATCTCAAAGAAAAGCATCCGGAGGTGATACCTATTTTAGTACTGAAAATGTTGAGAAAATTAATGTTGAAACAAAAAAAATAATGAGAGAAAGGTTTAAAGATATCCTAAAAAATGGAAGTTCTGAAGAATTATATCAAGAATTATTACTGGTTATAACATATACACCTGTATCATGCGGGACTATGAATGAAACGAAAAAATCTCCTAAAGAATTTGGGTTATATGGAAGTGAGATTTGTGGATTTAAACAAAAAATAATAAACAGAGCAAGACAGAAATTGGCAAATTTATTAGAAAGTAAAAATTTGTGTGAATTAACAAACGAAGAAAAGTCAAAAATAATAAAAGATTTACATAATTGTAAAAAATTAATAAATGATGAAGAAATTTGTAAGAAAATAAACAATAAAGAAATCGTTTTAGGGTACAACAAATTAGTCGACAAATATTGTTCAGATAATAAAAAAGTAAATTGTACAACAAAAAGCGCAGAAGATTCAAGGAAAAAAATAGAAGAAATATTCAAAGAAGAGGAAGAACTATTTGAAGAGTCGGAAGAAATTCCACAAGATAAAGAGCAAAGAGCAACACCAGTCACGGGAATTAAAATAAATTATTTTGACAATGTGCTTATAGGTTGGGATTTTGAAATTGTAATAGGCAACATTATAAGATATGATGTTTATACATGTATATTTAATTGTGGTTTTGAAGCGCCTTTAGAATTGATTTCTGAAGAACCTTTAATATGTTATGACTTTATGATAAATGAAGAAGTCCCTTGTGATATGAGGCCGATGATTCCTGAAGAGGGCAAGTTTTGTATAGAAGATTGTTTGATGCAACTTGATTAAGCGCTATGATTAAAAAAATTTAATATGAAAAAAGGGGACGCTATTTTTGAAAATAAACTTGAAGTGATTTAAGATGGCAACCATAATTTTTTAATTTTAGTTATAATAAAAAATAAGATAGTTTTTAATTTAAAAAAAATATGACAAAAACAATTCAAAATTTAGTAAAAGCGTTCGTTGGAGAATCACAGGCGAGAAATCGCTATTCATTTTATTCAAAAATAGCCAAAAAAGAAGGGTTTGAGCAAATAGCGTCTATTTTTGCGGAGATAGCAGAACAAGAAAAAACTCACGCCAAAAGACTGTTTGAACATATTCAAGAGTTAAAACAAAACGATAAAAATTTATCAGCGATCAAAACAGAAGCGGAAACGCCAATAACTTATGGAAATACGGCAGAAAACTTAAAAGCCGCTATCGCTGGCGAAAATTATGAACATACTGAAATGTATCCAGAATTTGCAAAAATCGCTGAAGAGGAAGGGTTGACAAAAATCGCCAACAGATTACGATCAATCGCTGTCGCCGAGAAACAGCATAAAAAAAAATATGAAAAATTATTAGTCGCCGTAGAATCAAGCGAAGTATTTAAAAAAAACAAAGAAGTTGTTTGGATCTGTCGCGAATGCGGATACACCCACACAGGGAATGAAGCGCCTAAAAAATGCCCTTCATGCGATCATCCTCAAGCGTATTATCAAACTATTGATACTTAAATTTAAATTGTCATCCTGCCTCGCTGCTCGCGAGCGGCGGGGTCAGGACATGTTGCTACTTATCGTTATATTATGATTAAAATTGATAAAACTTTAAATATCATAATCTATTCTGCTTAGTAATATTTAGTTAGCATCAAGCGCAGACCCTGAAATAAATTCAGGGTGATAGATATTTGTTTAAAATAATATTTTATAATTCAAAAAATTTTTGTAAAAATTTTAATATGAAAATTTTATTAACTGGCGGTGGAACAATGGGATCCGCAACTCCGCTGCTCGCGATGATTGATTATTGGCGAGACAAAAACAAAAAAAATGAATATTTATGGATTGGGACTAAAAATGGAATTGAAAAAATAGCGGTAAAAAAAGAAAATATTAAATTTAACGCAATCGCGAGCGGGAAACTGAGAAGATATTTCAGTTGGCAAAATTTTATAGACCCTATTTTTATTTTGATTGGATTTTTTCAGTCATTTTTTATTATCCGCGAATTTAAGCCAGACGCTATTCTGTCAGCAGGCAGTTTCGTGAGCGTCCCTGTAATTTTTGCAGGGTGGCTGCTGAAAATTCCTATTTTAATTCATCAAATGGATATAAGACCTACTCTGTCAAATAAAATTACAGCAATGTTCGCCGCTAAAATTACTGTCGGATTCAAAAAATCATTAAAGGATTACCCAACGCGAAAAACAGTTTGGACTGGAAATCCGATTAGACAAAGCATACAAGCCAAAAACCAAAAATTGAAAGTTGAAAATTTTTTTAATTTGAGAAATGATATTCCTGTTGTATTGATTGTCGGAGGAGGAACAGGCGCGATGGCGATAAATAAATTGATTTTAGAAGCCGCAAACGAATTAACAAAATTTTGTCAGATAATCCATCTCACTGGCAAAAACAGATCCGCGAGTCTCAGCGCGCCGATTGAAAATTATCATTTTTTTGAATTTTTAAACGCCGAGCAGATGGCGTTCGCGTATCAACTTGTCGACATTGTTATTTCGCGCTGCGGGATTGGAACCTTAAGCGAATTATCATTTTTAAAAAAGCCGTCTGTTTTAATTCCAATTCCAAACAGCCATCAAGAGGATAATGCTGAATTATTTAAGAACGCGCAAGCCGCAATAATATTAGATCAAAATAAAATAACCGCTAAAATTTTAGCGGAAAACATCAAAAAACTGCTGCTTGATAATCGCTTAAAAAAGCAGTTAAGCGCAAATATTTATAAATTAACCAATCCCGACGCGACAGAAAAGATTGGCGAACTTATAAAAAAATTAGGTTTAATTATTTAATTGAAGTTTGCATTAACTGAATTGATGCTGCTGTAAAACTGTCTTTTCCCTTAATATCTGAACTTGAAATAGCTTCTATTTTATCGCCTATATTCAAGTCGGACAACTCAATATTTTCAGTTTTAGGGGAATAACTCTTGCCATCTTCTTTAGCCACAAAAGTTAGTTTAGTGATTTTAGTGTTCTGGCTGATCACTACTTCCGCGATTTTTGTTTTGCCTTCTTTGTTAGGCGTTAATGTTTTTCCAGACAAGACAATCGCGTCAACAAATATTCTGTCTTCGTTTATTTTTTTAATAATACCATTGATATGGTAAATTTTTTCAGGTAGATTGTCATTGACATTACTATTAACAGCAGTATTAGTATTTTTATTGCTATTAATATTTAAATCAATTACTGGTTTATTAAGATTAGTTGCTATTTGTGGCTCAAAAAAAAGATTTAAGAAAAGAACTATTACTCCACCCGTTATAATCAGCGCGAGAATTAAAATTAAAAAGATTGATTTTTGCATATTGTTTATTTTATGAATAAATTAACTAAAATTATTATAGCATAAAAAATAAAATATATACAATTATTTTTGCAAATATTCATACGCCGAGGTAGCGGCTATCGCGCCTTCGGATGCCGCGGTTAGAACTTGCCGCAATCCGTTTGAGCCGTCCGTAATATCGCCAGCGGCAAAAACGCCTTTGATATTTGTTGCCTGCCCTGAATCCACTTTTATATATCCTGCTTTGTTGATTTTTATATTTAATTTCCGCGCTAAGCCAGAATTAGGAATTGAGCCGATTTCAATAAATGCTCCGTCAACTGCGAGATCATTTTTGCCCTGATGCGGATTATCTAAAATAATTTTTTCAAGCAACTGTTTCCCTGTCATTTCAATAACATTTGTTCTGTTTATTAACTCTATTTTTGGGTTATTTTTAACTCTTTCCTGCCAAATCGGGCTGGCCGTCATTTCTTCTTTGCGAAAAATCATATAAACTTTATCACAAATTTTTGATAGATAATCAGCCGCCATCACAGCGCTGTTAGCTCCTCCGATAACAGCGATTTTTTTGTTTTTAAAAAAAAGTCCGTCACACACAAAACAATAAGAGATACCTTTGCCGACGAATTTATTTTCGCCGACAATTCCTAATTTGCGATAAGACGCTCCTGCCGCGATAATAATAGCTCGCGCGAATCGTTCTTGCCCGTTTTTATCAATTACTGAAAAGCCATTATCTTTTTTTACTATTTTTATTGCTTCGCTGTTCGCAATTTCAGCTCCAAAATGCTCAGTCTGCTCTTTGAATTTTTCCATTAAATCGCGCCCGATTATATTGGTATAACCAGGATAATTCTCAATTATATGAGCTTCGCCAATCTGCCCTCCCAGTTCTTTGCCGATAATTAAATTTTTAAGATTATAGCGCGAACCGTAAATTGAAGCCGCATAACCAGCTGGTCCAGCGCCGATGATAATAATATCGTACATAGTTTATTTTAATATATAGTTGTTAAATAATTAT
>JAYEJQ010000063.1:0-9112 GCA_034660735.1 Patescibacteria group bacterium
ATTGGTAATTGAAAATTGGAAATTATTTTAAATTTATTTTAAAATTATTATTATGTTAATATAATTATATGTTGCCAAAAAGAATTACAAATTTTTTAGAAAAACATAATGTTAATTATGAAATTTTAGAGCATAAAACCGTTTATACGGCTTTTGACGTAGCTCAGACTTTAGGAAAAAAATTAAACGAAATCGCCAAGACTTTAGCGGTTAAAGCTGATCAGAAATATTTTTTATTGGTAATTCCAGCGGACCAAAAAGTAAATTTTGAAAAGTTGGAAAAATTATTGAAAGTTAAAAAAGCAAAAATTGTAAAAGAGATTGATATTAAGAAAATTTTTAAAGTAAAACCAGGAACTTTAATCCCCTTTGCTGCTTTTCATAAAATTCCCGTCTATCTTGATAAAACATTGCTTAAAAATAAAATTATAATAGTTTCAGGCGGAAGCCACACAGAATCCCTTAAATTAAAAATCAATGATTTATTAGGACAGGGAGCTGAAGCGATAACAACTTTTTCAAAAAAGCATAAGTTTAAAAAAATTAAAAAAAACAAGCCAAAAGCGAAAAAGAAAACAACCGCTAAAAAGGCGGGCGTGAAAAATAAAATTTCAGTTAATAAAAAATTCGCAAAAAAAAGAAAAAAATAAGCATTGACACGAAACCGATTTTATGCTATAATATAAAATATAGTAAAAAAATAAAAATTTATCTTATTGAAAAGTGAGATAAAAGAAAAAAAATGAAAAATAAAAATTTATCTCCTTATAAAAGGGGGATGAAGCAAAAAAATAGGTGTTTTTCTGTTTTGTTAGTTATTATTATAATCCCAACAATAGTCGCGGGGATTTTTTTATTGCCTGAAAATGCGTCTGCTTCCAATATAACAGTTGATAATTTAATTAGATTAACAAACAAAGAGAGAATAAAAAACGGTTTAAAGCCGTTAAAGGCAGATTTTACCTTAAAAAATGCCGCTGAAAAAAAAGCGGAACATTTAGCAGAAAATGAATATTTTGCGCATACATCTCCAAATGGAAAAACTTTTATTGAGTGGATAAAAGATGCTGAATATAATTATCTTTACGCAGGAGAAAATTTAGCTATGGATTTTATTACAGCGGAAGGAATTGTTAAAGCATGGATGGATAGCGACAGTCATAGAAAAAATATTTTAAATTCAGATTATACAGACATAGCGATCGTGTCAAAAGAAACAATATTTAATAATCAGCCGACCATTATAGTTGTTCAAATGTTCGGCAGGCAAAAAGACAGCGCGCGACAATTAACAATTTCTAATTTTAATGATATAATAAATAAGGACAGTAATGGGGAAACAGCGGTTTTGCCAGATTGTCTGAATTATAAAAATGTAAACCTGTTTCATTTTAAAGATAAAAACAGTAAAATTGATAAAATAGTTTCAGCGACTGTTGAAAATCGCGCTCCATACAGAATAGCGCGAATTAATAGAGATACTAAACATCCTAAGATAGCTGGCGAGTACGCGCTACAAAGAGAAGGAGAGACAGATTTTGCAAATCAGAATATATTGCTTTGTTTAATATCTGTAATTGTTTTGCTCGTTTCTGCAAGACATATCCGCAAAATTAGTTATGTTTCAGCGATCAATAATATCCAAATTCATCATCGTATTTAAAATATAAATTTATGCCTGAGTTAATTATAATTCCAATCATAGTTGTTGTATTGGCGCAAATATCAAAATTAGCGACTGACGGAATTAAAGGCAACTTAAATTTAATTAATATTTTGGGAAAATATGGAGGGATGCCGTCTGGGCACACTTCATTTGTTTCATCTATTGGGACTCTGATTTTTCTAAAAGAGGGGATTGAATCAACTTTTTTCGCGATCTGGATAATTTTTATGATTATAGTAATAAGAGACGCGCTTGGCGCGCGGCAGGAAATTTCGCGGCATTCAAAAGTTATTAAAAATATAGCAAAAAAAATAGATATAACTATTCCGATTTTAAATATAAGGGTAGGGCACAAGCCAAAAGAGGTTATTGCTGGAATGCTATTCGGAATAGTTGCCACTTTGATTATAAAATTTTTTATTTAATAATTTTAATTTATTATACGTAAATAAATAATAATTTTTTAAAGATTTTATTTATCGTATAATTAAAAAATTTATGGGAATAGAAAAAGTAAATGAGATTTATTAAGATTTTGATATTGAATATTTTAAAGGATATGGAATTAAACCGCCGAAAGTGTTAGAAGATGGAAGTTTAGAATTAGAGGTTTTGCATGGGACGAGCAAAGAGGATTTATTAAATGTTATGAAAAAGTGTGCGAAAGAAAGGAATAAGAAAGTTCAAGCGGTATCTAACAAAGGCGAAAAAATAGTTATAAAGCCAGATGATGTAGCAGATTTAGACCAAGAAATAATGAGTAATATACCTAAAATTAATAATTAAATTTATATCAGATTAAAAATACCTGTTAACGCAGGTATTTTGTTTTGTTTAGATTATGCTCATCGTATGTTTTTGAAAAGACTGTTTCGCCGTTCGGTTTGGATAAAAAATAATTATAATTTGTGAATTCAGGATATATAGCGGCTTTAATCGCGCGCAGTCCTGGATTACAAATCGGACCAGGAGGCAGACCAGCATTTAAATAAGTATTATAAGGAGAATCAACCCGAGTGTCGTTAAAAGAGTATTGCCTTTTATCTTCTCCTAAAACATAACCGATTGTCGCGCATGATTCAATCGGCTGCCCGTTTTTTATCCTGTCCCAAAAAATTCCAGAAACGATCTTCATATTTTTTTCGCTCCTGACTTCTTTTTCAATAATTGATGCCATTGTTATAATTTTGTGAACAGTCTTTTTTTGCTCCGCGATATCGTTTCGCATTTTTTCAGAAAGTTTTTTGTCAAAATTATTAAGCATTTTTTCAACTATATTGTCCGCGTCCGCGTTTTTAAAAATTTTATAAGTATCTGGGAATAGGTATCCTTCCAAATTAATATTAATTGCCGTGTTTTTTAAAAAATTAAATTCTTGGGCCAGTATTTCATTGTTTTTTGTTGAAGCGATAAAATCATTTTTTAAAACAACATCATTATTATCTAAATAATCCGCAATTCTATTAATATTCCATCCCTCAATAATTTTAATTTCTATTTCGTCTTTCTGTTTAATTCCAGAAATCAAAATTGCTGACAGATCTTTAATGTTTAGCGGTTTTTTAAAGTCGTAAGTTCCAGCCTTTATTTTGTTGTCATTTTTTGACAGCCATAAATAAATTTTAAAAACAAAATCGTTGTTGATAATTTTTTGTTTTTTTAAATTTGCGACTATCTCATTGACGTTTTGCCCTTTAATTATTTTTATTTCTGTTGGCGAAAAATTTTTATAAGGGACAAAAACAGTATAAGCAAAATATGCCCAAGAGAGTATTGTAATAACTAAAATCGCAAAAATTATTTTTTTAATCATAAAATTTTATTTTATCATTTTTAAAAATTCGTTTTCTTTTATAATTTTAATTTTCAACGTTTTTGCCTCTTGATATTTTTTCCCAGGATTATCGCCGATAAGAATATAATCTGTTTTGTTGCTCACAGAAGAAGAAATATTTCCGCCCATTTTTCTTATTTTTTCCTTCGCTTCTTCTCTGTTTAAATTCGGCAAAGCGCCAGTCAAAACAAAAGTTTTTTTTGCTAATTTTTGCTCTTTTGATTTTAATTGAGGCAGAATAATTTTAACGCCGATCTCGTCTAATTTTTTTAATTCTTGAAGATTAACAGAATTATGAAAATAGTCAAATAAACTTTTGGCGGATTTTTCTCCTATACCTTCAATCTTTTCAAAATCGCTGATCTGAAATTTTTTAAAATAATTTATCGCTTTAAGAATTTTGATTATTCCATTAAAATTATCGTCTGTCAATTGTTTTGCGAGAAGTATAGCGGTTTCTTCGCCTGCATACCTAATTCCTAAAGCGAAGAAAAATTTATTAGCTTTTATATTTTTTGAGTTTTTAATCGCCTGAATTAAATTTTCAGCGGATTTTTCAGCAAATCTTTCTAATGGTTCTAAATCTCCTTTTGTTAAATTAAAAAAATCAGAAAAAATGCTGATCAAGCCGTCGCTTAGAAGTTGTTCAACGATTTTTTTACCAAATCCATCAATATCAAATCCTTTTTTTGACACAAAATGGATTAACTTTTCTTTTTCTTGCGCGTAGCATTTTTTATTTGAGCAATATGTCGCTGCCTCGCCGTTTTTTCTGTAAACAGGAGAATCGCAGACGGGACAGAATTTTGGCATTATGAATTTTTTTTCATCGCCGCTCCGTAAAGAAATTATCGGTTCAATTATTTCAGGAATAATATCTCCAGCTTTTTGGATTATAACAGTGTCTCCAATTCTGACATCTAATTTTTTAATTTCATCTTCATTATGCAAAGTAGCTCTGCTGATAATTGACCCAGCAACTTTTACTGGACGCAGATAAGCGACAGGGGTTAACGTTCCTGTCCGTCCAACCTGAATGGCGATATTTTTTATAATAGTCGTAGCTTGTTCCGCTGGAAACTTAAAGGCGATTGCCCAGCGCGGAGCTTTTCCAGTATAGCCGAGCATTTTTTGATATTTTCGGCTGTTCAATTTAACTACAACTCCGTCAATCCAATAATCTTGCTTTTTAGCGTGAGTTTTCCAATACTCCCAATAAGCGATAATATCTTTCACGCCGCGGCATAATTTATAATGTCTATTAACCTTAAAACCTATATTTCTTAAAAATTTTAATTCATTGTATTGCGATTCTGGAAATTTATTTTCGGTTTTTGCTAAATCATATAAAAAACAGTCTAATTTTCGTGAAGCTGCTATTTTCGCGTCTAATTGCCTGATGGAGCCAGCGGCGGCGTTTCGTGGATTAGCAAATTCGTTTAAACCTTTATCTCTTCGTTTTTTATTCAATTTTTCAAACGCCTCATTGCCTATCCATATTTCCCCTTCAACTATCACTGAAATATTTTTATTAAGACACAAAGGGATGCTTTGTATAGTTTTTATATTATGCGTCACATCTTCTCCTATTTTACCGTCGCCGCGAGTTAGGGCTTGAGTAAAAATTCCATTTTTGTAAGTGAGCACAATATGCACTCCGTCAATTTTCAATTCGCAGGCATATTCTAATTCATCTTTTTTTATTCCTTTTTTTGTCAGCATAGTCTTTAATTTTTGGTCAAAATCAATTAATTCATTTTTATCAAAAATATCATTAAAAGACCACTGTCTGACTTGATGCTCAACTTTTTTAAATTTATCCAACGGCCTACCGCTCACCCTTTGAGTAGGGGAATCAATTGTTATAAATTGCGGATATGATTTTTCTAAATCAGATAATTCTTTTTTTAAATTGTCCCAAACAGCGTCAGAAATTTTTGGTTTGTCTAAAATATGATAAAAATAAGAATGATAGTTAATCTCTTTCTTTAATTTTTCAATTCGCTGTTTTATCTGTTGTTCGTTCATAGTATTTTATTAAAAATAGGAATTACGCGAATGCGTAATTTTTAATAATTTTTGAATTACAAAATAATTAAAAAATAAATTTGTTATCCTAAACTAAATTCAGGGTGACAATATTTTTGTATTTTATAATTTAAAATAATAATATTTTTATTGTAGCATAATCGGGCAAAAATTCAATATTAAAAAAAGCGACTGTCGCCGCTTTTTTTTATCTTTAAGTTCAATAAGTTTAATCTTTTTATTTTTGTATTTCAACCTTTATTCCATGTCCCATAGTGGAGCAGATTGTGATATTTTTAATATAATCGCCTTTTGCCCCGGTCGGCTTTACTTTGTTCAAGGCTTCTATAAATGATTGGTAATTTTCCAAAAGATTTTTATTGTCATTTGAAATTTTTCCGATTATTTGATGGATATTTCCAGTGTCATCGTTTTTAAAAGCAATTTTCCCTTTTTGCAATTCGCTAATCGTCTTTTTTAAATCAGTCGCTATCGTTTCGTTTTTCGGCGAAGGCATCAATCCGCGAGGACCTAAAATTTTCGCGATCGGAGCTAATTGTTTCATTATTTTAGGAGTTGCGACAGCGATTTCAAAGTCTATTTTTTTTGTATCCTTAATTTTTTTAATCAACTCTTCTCCTCCTACTATTTCCGCTCCAGCTTTTTTTGCTTCTTGCTCTTGATCAGGCAAGACAAAAGCCGCTATTTTTTTCTTTTTGCCGGCGCTATGCGGCAAAACAACAGTTGAGCGCACTTGCTGATTATTTTTTTTCGGATCAATCCCTAAGCGGAAATGAGCCTCTATTGAAGCGTCAAATTTTACTTTGGAAGTTTTTTTGACAAGTTCAATTGCTTCTTCTATCGTATAAATTTTTGTTTTATCAAACGATAATTTGATTTTTTCTTTTTTTTTTACCATATTTTTTTCGTGGTGCGAGCGATAAATCAATTATTCATAATTGATTTATCGCTCGCAAATTATTATTTTTTTAGTGGGAATTTTTATATCCCACTTTTTTTTAGGATATTAAATAATGAAAAAAATATCCTAACAATAAACAAATTAAATAAAAAATAAAAGTTTTCATTATAATCACCTCCTTATTTTTATTTTTTATTTACAAATTTTTAATTAAATTTTTGTCCTTAATATGCTACTCTGTTTCTATCCCCATCTGTTTCGCGGTTCCTTTAATAATATTCATTGCCGCTTCAATGTCGTTAGCGTTTAAGTCTGGCATTTTAGTTTCGGCTATTTGCCTGATTTGGTCATTGCTTACTTTTCCGACTTTATCAACAAGCTGCTTGTCAGAACCTTTTTTAATTCCAGCGGCCTTTTTTAGCAGTTCAGCTGCTGGCGGGGTTTTTAGGATAAAATCATAATTCCTGTCTTCATAAACTGTGATTTCGCACGGAGTTATATCTCCGCTTTTCCCCTGCGTCGCGGCATTGAATTTTTGGCAAAATTCAGAAATATTTAAGCCGTGTTGTCCTAACGCCGGACCGATAGGAGGAGCTGGATTTGCCTGCCCAGCAGGGATTTGAAGTTTTATAATTGTTTTTATTTTTTTAGCCATATTATTATATTTTTTATTATGCTATAAGTCTATTGTTATAATTTTTTAGCTTGCAAAGAGTCTAATTCTACAGGAGTTTCGCGTCCAAACATTGAGACTAAGACTTTTATTTTTCCGCGTTTTTCGTCAATCTCAGAAATTTTGCCTTCAAAATTTTTAAACGGACCGTCAATTATTTTAACAGGATCATTCGCGATAAAATCAATTTTGAATCTTGGTTCCTCTACGCCCATCCTTTTTTGTAAACCCTTAATTTCGGCTTCTGATAGCGGAACTGGAGTTGTGCCTGACCCGATAAATCCGGTTATATTCGGAGTGTTTCGGACAACATACCAAGACTCGTCAGTTACGATCATTTCAACTAAAACATATCCTGGAAAAATTTTTTCAGTTATTGTTTTCCTTTTTCCGTTTTTTATTTTAATTTTTTTTTCAGTCGGAATTAAAATATTGAAAATTTTATCTTCCATCCCCAAAGACTCAATTCTTTGTTTTAAGTTGTTCGCGACATTCTCTTCGTATCCTGAATAAGTATGGACAACATACCATCGCTTGCCTTGTGAAATTTGTTTAGCCATAATTAAAACATTATTACTAATTGCTCAATGAATTTAAACAGTGAAAAATCTACCAGCCCTAAAAATATAGCTGTTGCTAAACTTGCTAAAATAACAATAATTGTGAGTTTTATTGTTTTGTCAACTGGCAGCCATGTAACCTTTTTAATCTCTTCCTTGGCTTCTAAAAAATAATTTATCAGACTGTTATTTTTAATATTCATAATTAGATTTAGATTATCTAAAAAAAGACCTTTCGGTCATTTATTTATATTATACATACATATAAATAAAATGCAAGAGTAAATTTTACAAATAGATAAAAAAATTATATACTTATGATAGATTAAATTCAGCAAATAAATTTTATGTTAAAAAATGCAAAAATACTTGAAGGCTCGCGCGCTGTCGCTGAAGTCATCAATTTAATAAATCCAGCCGTAGTGAGCGCTTATCCGATTACTCCTCAGACACATATCGTGGAGGATTTGGCTAAATTTAAAGCAGACGGAAAAGCGAACTATGAATATGTCCGCGCTGAAAGCGAGTTTGCCGCCGCGTCAATTGTTTTAGGAGCGTCAGCAACAGGATTGCGGACTTATAGCGCTACAAGTTCGCAAGGGCTTCTTTTGATGGCGGAAGTTCTGTTTAATATAGCAGGGATGCGGCTGCCGATTGTTTTTACTTGCGCAAATCGTGGCGTGTCAGCTCCTATAACTATTTGGAACGATCATCAGGATGCGATGACTGTTCGCGATGCTGGTTGGCTGATGTTTTTTGCGGAAAATTTGCAGGAGGCGGTTGATTTGCATCTGCTCGCTTTTAAAGTCGCTGAAAAATTAAGACTGCCTGCTATGGTGAATATGGACGGATTTATTTTAACACACACCTATGAACCAGTTAATATTCCGACTAAATCGCAAGTTAATAAATTTTTGCCAAATTATAAACCGAAAGCGGGTGATTATCTTGATGTAAAAAATCCGCGAAGTTTCGGGTGTTTTGCCGCGCCAAGCCATTATTTGGAAATTCGCGAAGAATTGCACAGCGATTTAAAAAATAGCAAAGATGAAATTGAAATTGAATTTAAAAAATGGCAGTCAATTTTTAATCCAAAATTTAAAAATTTAAAATTAGATAACGGTTTGATTGAATATAGTGGCGCGAAAAAGCCTGAAATTATTTTTGTCGCGATGGGTTCGGTGGTCGGGACGATTAAAGATTTTATTGAAAAATCAAACGATAAAATTGGAATTTTAAAAATAAGAACATTTAGACCTTTTCCAAAAGACGAAATAATCAAAATTTTAAGCAAGGCGAAATACGTGGTTGTTTTAGACAAGAGCGTTTCTTTGGGTGAAGAGGGGATACTCGCGGCGGAAATAAAATCAGCCGCTTATAATAAAATTAAAACTAAAATTCAAAGTTTTATTATCGGTTTAGGCGGACG
>JAYEJQ010000064.1:0-1779 GCA_034660735.1 Patescibacteria group bacterium
ACCTTATTTCCTTCTATTAAAATATCAAACTTAGAATTTATATCTTCCAATATAACCTCGAACTTAACTTCGCTATTTAATTCAATTTTTGATTTTGCCATAAATTTTTTTAATTTTTAATTGCCGTTTTTATTTTTAATCTTAATCCCCTATTTCCGCAACTGTTTCATAATACATTTTTATAATCTCTGCGTCAGATATTTTATTCATCTCCTCAATCGGCATTCCTGCTTGCAGAAGCATCTGCTTAATCTCTTCCAAACTAGCCTGCCCGCTCAAAATTTTTTCCGCTTCGCTATCACCGCTGATACTCCCACTGTTTTGATTATTATTTATAGGCTGCGACTGATCTAAAAAATCGCTATAATTTTTTAAATCTTCAAAATCAACTTCGCTATCCTCTAACTCGCTGCCGTTCATCGCTCCGCACTCCTGTCCGCGCGGACAATTCGGATTTTCTTTATCGTCAATCTCTTGCTTATCAGAATATCCGTCGCTATCAGTATCTTTTAAATATGGACTGGTGTTATAAATATTTATTTCGTCATAATCGGACAAACCGTCTTGATCAATGTCGCTATTCTGCTGATCTAATATCTCCCGTAATTTGTCGTCTTCATATTTTGTAAAATTTTTATTGTCAGTTGTATTAGTATTAAAAGCGCTATTGATAGTTGTTTTAAAACGCAAAAATCCTAAAATCAAAGCGCTCACTCCTATAACCAATAAAAAAATTTCTATGGAACGGCTACTTTTTATCTGATTTTTTTGATTCTCTTTTTCCATATTATCTATGCATTTTTATTATACAATAAAAATAAAAAAAATAAAAGTAAATTTCTAATAATAATTCATTGTGATGAAAAAATATCCTACAAATTTGCAATTACCAATTTCCAATTCCCTAATTTTTAATTGTTTTTTAATTATTAAACATTCATTAAAAATTAGAAATCACTTCATCTCCATTATTTTATCAGCTTTAATTTTTGCCTCCTGCTCAAGAAAAAATCTATTCACTCCAGGTATCATCTTAAGCCACTCTTTAATCAATCTTATAATTTTTTTAACTTTCACTTTTGTACTTTTTAAAATAAAAAAAATTTTAGCCGCTGTCTCTTCGCCATTCTTTTTAAATTCAAGCTGCTTGCGCGCGGATAAATTTACATAAGCGTCTTCCAGCCCTTCTGATAAAATATTCTCAATCTTTTCCACTTCCGCCGATTTTTGCGAAAGATGCGTTTTAACGCCTTTAGACGCTCCGTCAGACACAATTATTTCCGATTCTATTTTTTTCTGTCCGGCATCAGCGCTTCGCTCTTTTTGAAAATCCTTATCAAGCGACTTCTTTCTCTCTTTTTTTTCAATTATTAAATCTGACTTTTCTGTCTCAAAATTATCCGACCGCTTTTCAAGTATATTTTTCAAATCATTATTCATAAAATAAAATATATATAATTACGAGTGATGATAGTTTAATAATTCTAAATTACGCTATTCTACACTGCCATTCAGCCCCGCCGCTTGCAAACGACGGGATGACAATATTTTGTATTTCGTAATTAAAGGATATTTATAACAATACCACATTTATTAAAAAAATAAAATAGCTTAATTTACGCAAAATTTGATTTATGCAAAAAATTATCTTATACTTTAATTATTAAAAAATTATATGGATAAAAAATTAAAAATAGGATTAATCTTTGGCGGAAAATCAGCAGAGCATGAAGTCTCTATTATGTCAGCAAAAAATATATACAATGCTTTAAAATTAAA
>JAYEJQ010000065.1:0-8945 GCA_034660735.1 Patescibacteria group bacterium
ATAGTAGATCAACTATTATTTTTTTAAAATAGCTTATGTTGAGAAAAAAAATTATTTTTTTATTATTATTTTTTGCTGTTATTATAGCAATAACGTTAGCAGTCTTTTTTTTAAATAAAAAAAATATAAAATTAACCCTATTTGGTTTTAATAAACCGCCTGTTTCCACTGAACAGATGCCCAAAAGAACGATAGGGCAGATAAAAAATGATTTTATAGAAAAATTTGAACAAGAGGCAGAAGAGATAAAGATTAAAAATCGAGAATTTTTAAAAAAACAGAAAAATTCGAAAACAAGAAAAAAATTTATTATAGCTAAACATTATAATTTAATTAAAGAGGATTGCGAAAAAATACAAGATAAATCGCTTAAAGAAGATTGTTATTATTATCTAAATTTTAAAGATATAATTAAAAAAGAAAATATTCAGTTTTGTAATTCTTTAGATGATGAATGGCGCGATATGTGCATATATCAAATAAGCATAATTACAATGAATAACTGGGAAGATTGTCAAAAAATTAAAGATGGGCTAATACATGATATGTGTCTAAAAAAATTTGCTATTGATTTAAATGATATATTGATTTGCCCAAGACTTTACAGCGGAGTGAATGCTTGTGTTGATAGAGTTAGGTCTTTAAATAATGCGGATGGAGATATAAAAAACTGCAAAGAGATTATAAAAACTGAATATTTTTTGAATTGTGTTATGAAAAGCAACGACGACTGTTCTGAATTAGAGGACGAATATTTAATAGACAAGTGTGAATCTATAAGATTTTTTGGCCTAATAATGACGCGAGGGACTAAAGAAGAGTGCGCGATTTTACCATTAGAAGAATATAGAAAAACATGCGAGCTGTATTTTGATAACAATAAAACCCATACTGATTTTGACGGCGACGGAGTTGACAATAATATTGAACTGTTTTGCGATACAAACCCTTTAATTGCTGAAGAAGAAGCCAAAGAACATGCTTGGTATGAAGAAAGATGGAGCGCGGTTTTTGATAATATTTATTATATTACAAAAAGCAAACTTTATGATCTGACTATTGATACTGACAATGACGGCTTGCGCGATTATGAGGAAAAAAAGATATATTTAACTGATTATAACAATCCCGACACGGACGGCGACGGCTATTCAGACGGAGAGGAAGTGAAAGCAGGGTATAATCCGAATGGGAAAGGGTCGCTGTAAAATTGAATATTTTATTTTATTATAAGATACGCGCGAAAAAACCGCTATTTTTAAAATAGCGGTTTTATGATATGATTTTAGATAAATATTTTTTATAGCAATTATTCCATTTCTTTTTTCTTGTCTTCTTGTTTGTTTATTCTTACAAAAAGCATTAAAGCAATAATATCTGCAATCAGCAGAGCCAATAGTCTGCATACTCTTTCAATATATCTTGAAGTTTCGCCGCTTAATATTCCCGACCCATGAACTCCAAAAGAAATAGAACCTATATTGATAAAAAATAAAACAGCGACAAACATTTTTAAAGCATAACTAAAATTTGTTTCTACCTTTTTTGATATTTGCCAGAGCGCCACCATAGCAATAATTCCGGCGATGGCTCCTATAATACCAAATGTTCTTTCATAAAAAATATGAAAAGATGATTTTTCAGCGGCCAGCGCAATACTCGGAACAATAGCAACTGTAAAAATTAAGATAGAGACAATTTTTTTTGCCATAATTGATTTAAGATTTGTATAATTTAATAAAAAAATTGTTTATTTTTCATATTAAATATACAATCTTGATTATTTTAAATTATTTTAATTATCATAACATATAAAATGCGTAAAAACAAAATAATCTTTACTTTGCTTGCTATTTTTTTAATAGTTTTAGCTTGGTATATTTTATATTTTATTTTTAACGATTTTGTTAATTGGAAGCTTTTTTTAATAGCCTTTTTTATATTTTTTTGTCTGCAATTTTTATTGGCTTATTTTGTCAAGTCAGTTTATAAAAAATTATTAAAAAATAGTTCAATATTTTTCACTATTCTTGCTTTATATTCTTTCTGTTCTTCATTATTTTTACTGTTTATGATTTTATTAATAACTGTGTTTAAAAATATAATATGGAAATTTTATTAACAGCAGAAGGGTTTGTGACTAATTCTTCTTCGGCAAATTATTGGTTAGACGATGGAATACTTGAAAAAGGAGAGTTAGAAGAATTTGTCAAAAATATAGATAAAGAAAATGCCAGCTTGCTTAAACTAAAAAAAGAGCAATTTGCTGTTGCGAAAATGAGGCAACAGACTATTCAAGAAGATAAAATTTTAAAAGAGACGGTAGTTGATCTTACTATTTGGCTGTTTTTTTCTTTAATATTAGTAATAATTTTCTTTTTAAGAAAATTTCAAAAAAAATGATAATTTTGCGGCAGGAAAAATTTGGCGGCATAGCTTTTAATCCTAATAACGCGCATGAATTATGGCTTGATTCAGAATTATTTAATTTAATGGCTCGCAAAAAACAGAGAGCGGATAATAAAATTCACTCAAAGGCAAGCGAAGTATTCCGCAAGTTAGCTGTTAAAGACCGCAGCTATAAAGTAATATTGCCAAAGCAAACTTCAATAAATGAAATATTTCCTTTTCAAGTTTTAAACAGTCCTGTTTTAGCTGATATAAATATTACTAATAAGTGCAATTTGAACTGTCCGCATTGTTATGTCAGTAGCAATCGGAATGGAAAAGAAATGTCTCGGCAAGATCTTCAACTTGTTTTAAACGAATGCGAAAAAGCAGGTGTTTTGCAGATTGCTGTAGGCGGAGGGGAACCGACGTTGCATCCATTGTTCACTGATTTTTTAAAAGAAATCAGAAAACGTAATATTGTGCCGAATGTAACAAGTAATGGGAAAATATTAAATTGGAAAACTGTATACGCGATGGCGCGATATGCTGGCGCTGTAGCATTAAGCATAGAGGAGACTGATGATAGATTTGAACAAAGGCGAAAATTTCCTTTCAAAGATTTTTTAAAAAGCGTTAAAAAATTGAAAGCGGCTGGAGTAAAATTAGTTTTTCAGATTGTAATCAGTAAGGGAAATTTAGATAGAGTTAATCAAACAGTTAGAGAAATGGTGAAATACAATCCTTATGGTATTCTGTTTTTAGCTTACAAGCCGCAAGGTCGCGGGAAAAAATATGATTTGCCGTTATCAAAAGCAAATCAGTTGAAAGTTAATAAAGTTTTAGGAAATATATTTAATGATTTAAAAGGCAAGACAAAAATAGGATTTGATTGTTGCTTAACTCCGGCGCTTATCGGCATTAAAAATAGCTCTTCTTTTATCGGCTGTTCCGCGTCAAGAACAAGTATCGCTATTATGCCTGATTTAACTGTTTTGCCATGCAGTTTTTTAAACCAGGACAGCAATAAATGGGATAATTTGAGACATAAAAATTTGTTAGATATTTGGCAAAGTGATAATTTTAATAATTTCCGCAGGCAAATAGCAAGAAAATTAACTCAGCCAATCTGTAAACAATGCCCAGAAAAAAATATCTGCTTAGGCGGATGCCCGATTTTTCCATTAGTTAATTGCAAATATAATGTTTTATTTAAAGAATCTTGCTAATTTTAAATGATTTTATAAAAAATTCTGTTAAAAAAATTTTTAAAAATTAAATATGTATGTTAAAATAAAAAATATCAAAGTTTATTAAAATAAATTTAATCTTAGTAAAAGACTTCGTGTTTTTTTAAATATTTTATATTTTTAATATTATATTTTTAAGACACAGAGCGAAAATGTTTATGAGGGACAAAAATTTTTTCTTTTTTGTAATGGTTGCCGCGCTATTCTGTTTTGCGTTTATCGCAATAATCATTACGCTTCCGGCAACAATTTCAACACCGGAAATTCCTCTAATTAAAAAGAGGATTGTTATCAAGAAACCGATTATTAAAATCGAGCCAAAAACAGAATCAGTTAAAATTCAGAAGTTCGTTTCAGAGCAGGACTTTAAGGATTATTTAAGCAAGAGCGATTCCTCAGGCGGTTTTTATGGATCGGCGAGGACAAAAAGTTTCAGCCAGCCGACAATGGAATCAATGGATTCAACATCTTATGGATTAGAAAGCAGTGAAATGTTAGATTTAGGAAGCGGCGGTTCAGAACCAAGCCGCGTTTCAGAAACTAATGTTCAAATCGCTGGCATTGACGAGCCGGATATCGTGAAAACCGACGGCAAGGAAATTTATTATTCCAGACCAAATAGATATTATTATGAACTTTATACTTTAAGAGAAATGTCTTTTATAAAGAACGGGGGAGTAAAACCAGCTCCAGTTAAAAGAATCGGGGTAGCGCTTATTGAAGCGTATCCGCCGGCAAGTTTGGGATTGGACAGTAAAATTTTAGAAAAAGGCGATTTGCTTTTAGACGATAAAAATAATTTAATAGTTTTTGCGTCTGATAAAATTTATGGCTATGATGTTTCAAATCCAAAATCTCCAAATAAAGATTGGACAATCAGTTTGGAAAACAGCAATAGAATAATAACAAGCCGTCTTTATAATAATAAAATTTATCTGATTTCAAGGTCTTATATCAATCACGCCAGCCCTTGCCCGATCAGACCTTTCGCGATAGACGGCAAGCAGACAAAAATTAAATGTTCGGAAATTTACCATCCGAATGTTCCAATTAATATTGACTCAACTTATAATATCAGCATCATAGATCCGTCAAGCGGAAAAATAGAAAATAAGATTTCTTTTGTCGGCTCAAATTCTAATTCAATAATCTATATGTCGCCGCAAGCGATCTATATCTCTTATTATTATCAAGAGGATTTAATAAAATTGATTTTTGATTTTATGATCACGGCTGGAAAAGGTATTGTCTCTTCCGATGTTATTGAAAAATTAGCAAAATTAAAAGATTATGACATTAGCCAGCAGGCAAAAATGGTTGAGTTGGAAAAAATACTTAAAGAATATCACGATTCTTTAGACGACGACGAGCGGTTAAAATTGGAAAATGAATTTGAAAATCGCGCGAATGATTATTTTAAAAAACATAATCGCGGGTTGGAAAAGACTGGAATTTTTAAAATTGATGTTGATGATTTGAAAATTTTAGCAAACGGAAGCATTCCAGGAAAACTTTTAAATCAATTTTCTTTAGACGAATACAAAGGGAATTTAAGAGCGGCAACAACAATAGGGGGGCGAGGCAATTTTTTCTTCGGCAGTAGCGCGGAAAGCGTGAGCGATGTTTATATTTTAGATAAAAATTTAAAAACAATCGGCTCTGTTAAAGATTTAGGAAAGACAGAAAAAATTTATTCAGTACGATTTTTAAACGACAAAGGTTATGTCGTGACTTTCCGCCAGATAGATCCGTTTTATGTGATCGATCTTGCAAATCCAAAAAATCCGCAATTAAAAGGCGAACTGAAAATTCCTGGATATTCCTCGTATTTACACCCGATAAGCGAAGACAGGATTTTAGGAATCGGCAAAGAAGGGTCAAAAGTAAAAATATCTATGTTTAATGTTTCAGACGCGGAAAACCCGATTGAAGAAACAAAATATATTTTAGACGAATATTATTCAGAAATTTTAAATAATCATCATGCTTTTTTAATTGACAGCAAACATCAAATTTTCTTTTTACCAGGAAATAAAGGAAGCTATATTTTTTCTTATAAAAACGACGAAATTGAACTAATAAAAGCTGTGAGCGGATTGCGTCCAAAAAGAGCGTTATATCTAAGCGATTATCTTTACATAATCGGCGAGAACAAGATCACCGTATTGAACGAAAACGATTGGGAAAAAATCAATGAGTTAGATTTGAGTTTGTAATAATTTATGGATTTAAAATATAAAAAAATATATTTTATCGGGATTGAGGGAGCTGGGACTTCGGCGTTGGCGCAAATATATAAAAAGTTTAGATGCGAAGTTAGCGGATCGGATAATGGCGATCATTTTTACGGCAAAGTTTTAAAAAAAGCAAAAATTAAAGTTTATAAAAAATTTAATAAAAAAAATTTGCCGCAAAAGATTGATCTAGTAGTTTATGGAACTTCATTTAAAGATGATAATCCAGAAATAAAAGAAGCGAAAAAGAGGAATTTAAAACTTTTGCCGTATCCAATGGCTTTAGCGGAGATATTTAATAAAAAATTCGGTATCGCTGTTTGTGGAACGCATGGCAAAACAACAATTACCGCTATGTCAGGGTTGCTATTAGAAAAAGCGAGATTCAGCCCGACTGTATTAGTCGGCTCATTAATTAAAAATTTTAATGGCAACGCGCTCTTCGGCAAGTCAGAATATTTTATTTTAGAAGCTGATGAATATCAGAATAAATTGCGATATTACAAACCAAAAATTGTTATTTTAAACAATATTAATTTTGATCATCCTGATTTTTTTCCAACAATCAAAGAATATAAAAGCGCTTTCAAAAAATTTGTAAAAAAATTAGGAAAAGATTGCGTTGTAATCGCAAATTTTGACGATAAAAATGTAAAATTAGTTATAAAAGGAATTAAGGCAAAAGTTATCAGTTTTGGAAAAAATAGCGGGAAGATAACTTACGAAATGTTAAGCGGAAATAACGAAAAAAATAGATTTAACGTTTTTGTGAATAAAAAAAAATTGGGAATATTTGAACTTAAAATTTTAGGCGAACATAATGTTTTAAATTCTTTGCCATTTATCGCGTTGTCTCAAATTTTCAAAATAGATTTAAAAATTGTTAAAAAGACTTTAATTGATTTTGCAGGCGCTGAAAGAAGGATGCAAAAAAAAGGAAGATTTAAAAATTTTGTAATTTACGACGATTACGCCCATCATCCAGCTGAAATTAAAGCGACTATAAGCGCCATAAAACAAAATTTTCAAAACAGAAAAATTTGGGCTGTTTTTCATCCTCATTCTTTCTCAAGAACAGAAGCGCTGCTTGATGATTTTGCTAAAAGTTTTAATTTGGCGGACAGAATAATTATTTTGGATATTTACGGCAGCGCGCGCGAAAATAGCGGAACGATTCATTCGTTGGATTTAGTTAAAAAAATAAATAAAAATTTTCCAAATAAAGCGCTGTATATCCCGACAATTCAAAAAGCAGCAAATTTTTTGAAAAAAAATTTATCAGGCAGCGGAATTTTAATAACTATGGGCGCTGGAGACGTCTGGCGCGTCGCGGAAAAATTAGTAAATTTTAAAAATAAATAATATTATTACAATGTAGATTATAAAAATAATTTAATTAAATATAAAATTTATGAAAATAAAGAAAGGTATTAAAATTACATTTGTTATATCAACTTTTCTTTTTGCATTCACTTTGATTTTATGCAATTTTGTTTTCGCGCAAAATTTTGCTAATAAATTAAAAGGAAAAATTTTGCTTCAAGTTGAGCAGAACGGCGAAGCATGGTATGTGAATCCAGTAGATGAAAAAAGGCATTTTATGGGCAGACCAACAGACGCCTTTAATTTAATGAAAAATTTAGGGGTTGGAATCACTAATAATAATTTAGAAAAAATTCAAATAGCAGATGAAAATTTAAGCGGCGCTGACAGCGATAATGATGGATTATCAGATATGATTGAGGATGCTGTCGGAACAGACAAAGAAAAAATTGACAGCGATGGAGACGGTTATAACGATAAATCAGAAATATTAAACGGATATAATCCAACAGGATCAGGAACATTAAGCATTGACAATAATTTTACCAACAGCCAAAAAGGCAAAATTTTGCTTCAAGTTGAGCAGAACGGCGAAGCATGGTATGTAAATTTTGAAAATTCCAAAAGGTATTTTTTGGGCAGACCGAATGACGCTTTTAATGTGATGAAAAAATTAGGGCTGGGTATAACGGATAGTGATTTGAATTTAATTCAAGTATCGGAAAGCAAAGAAATAGAACAAAATAAAAAAGATTATTCATTGCTAGTAGAGTTTAGTTCTGAAAACGGAGTAATAGGTTTAGTGGATTCTGCTGGCAGGGGAATTGGAAAATTTGCTGCTTTTTTAAATAATGAAGCAAAAGTTTATGAAATAAATGAGCGTCCGGGAGCGACAATTAAGAATAATGATAATTTTGTTATTACAGTTCCAAGATTGATGTTTGAGGGAAATTTTGATATTTACATTTCAGGATTAGATGATGGAGAATATAATTTAAAAATTTCACGGATATATAATGAAAACAAAGAATTAATTGATGATTATTCAGGCGTATTATCTAAACATCGAAAAGAAGATGGTCAAATAAAAAATGCCAACAAAGAAAATCCAAATTTAATAGATCCTATTCCCAGAGGATCTTTGACCGGTAAAATAACGGATAATGTCGGCAATATTGTAGAGTCTTCTGAAATAATTATTAACAATACAAATTACGATGGAAGCAGATATACAGACATTGACGGATCATATTATATATATAATATTTTACCTGGCGATTATTCTATTTACGCAAGGCATCACGGATATACCTTTAATAAAAAAACATCAATAACAATTTTACCAGGTAAAAATACAGAAGCTGACTTAATACTTATTAAAACTATAAGATATTACGCTGACGCAGATGGTGATGGCTATGGCGGAGAGATAAGTCTTGATTCAACTGAGCATCCTGGCGATGGCTTTGTTCTAAGGGGTAATGATTGTAATGATTATGATGCAAATATAAATTTTGACGCAGAAGAAATTTGTGATGGAATTGATAATGATTGCAACGGTGAAATTGATGAGGGTTTTAGCGGCTGTAATATTCCTGATGAGGAAAAAATTGATCCAGCCCCTATTATGATTCTTCCAGCTCTAATGAAAATAGAGGTTATTTGACATATTTAGGCGATCTTGGAGATGATAATGTTTTTACTAAATTAGGACAAGCATCGGATAAAAACGGTATTTTATTTTTGCTTG
>JAYEJQ010000066.1:0-8600 GCA_034660735.1 Patescibacteria group bacterium
GCCTTAACTTCTTCTCTTAAAACCTTGCCGTCTGTTGTTGTTGCTTTTTGCTCTAATTCTTCTTCTGTTGTTATTACAGTTTTATCCGTTGTTGTCGCGGCTTTATCTATTTCAATCTCGCAAACATCACCTTCGCAATCATCTGTATTTTCTATATTATCGTCTAAAATATCTTCACTCTCTTTTACCATTATTAAAGCCGCCACAAGGCGGTTGCCTGCCAAATTCTCTTTTGCATCTTCTAATTTAGCAAGCGCTTCTTCGCCAGACTCTCCTTTTTCTTCAGCTTTTTGAACGGCTTTATCTATTTTTACTCCGACTTTTTCCGCGACTTCCGCGTCCTCGCCGTCAGCAGCCATTATCTCTAAAGCGCTAAAATTGGCTTTATCCACCACTTCTATCGCTTTTTTTATGTCTGTTCTTGCTCCTCTTTTAGCTAATTTTTTCTCGGTTTTATTTAAAACAGTATGAAAATCGTCTGTCTTGTCTTCAATATTTTTCGCAGCTTCAGGGTTGACATTCTTTTCTACATGGGTAAAATCTTTATGAAAATTTTCCAAAGCCAACTTTATCCTGTCATCACGTTCAATTGACACAGCGTTATTAAGCTCTTGTATTCTTTTATCTATCATTTCAAGCCGCAGGTCTGACTTTTTCCCCTGATCAACAACTAAAGCAATCTGTAATTTTTCGCTCCCTCTTTTTAAACTATAAAGAAAATCTCCCGGCATACTGGAATCCGCTTTAACTTTCATAACTCCTCCTCCGCAAACTAATAAAAAAACAATAATTAAAGTTCCAATCGGCTCTCTGGCGAAAGAAGCCATATCGCTAAAAAAAGATTTTGTTAAATATAAAAATTCAGCCCATCGATTAAACCTGCGAGGAGACTCTTCGTTCGCGATGCGAGCCAAAAGTTCCTTTTTGGTTTTCTCTTTCCACTGCGTGGAAGGCTGAATTTTATCCAATTTATTCAATTGTTTGATTATATTTTGCATAACTGTATAAATTTTGTGTTCAGTTGATTTATGCTTATATAATAGTAGACGACAGAGGCGGGAGAACGTTACAGTTTAAATTTTCAATTACCAATTTGGCAATTACCAATTAATTATTAAGTTTTAAATTATAAATGAACAATAGCGTAAAAAACAATAATTACGATTTAGAAGATAGAACAACAAAAAGCACCAAATCCAAAATTACAAATTCCAAATAAATTACAAATCCAAAATTACAAAATTCAAAATGTCATTTTATGCTAAAAATAATTTTAAATTTTAAAATGACTAAAACAAATAATAAAAATTATGATTTAAAAGCACTAAATCCAAAATTACAAATTCCAAATAAATTACAAATCCAAAATACAAAACAATGTCAAAAATTGTAATTTAATAATTGAAGCAAATCCGGAATTTAAAAATAGAATTATCCCTTTATTGCAAGAAACAACAGGGTTAGTAAAAATTTTTGCCGCTATTTTAGAAAAATCAAAATAAAAATAATTAAAGTTTTGGATTTTGAAAATTTGAATTTGTTATTTATTTGGAATTTGTTATTTTGGATTTGTAATTTAAAATTTGTTTAAGATAATTTAATAATGCCTTAAATTCAACGATTAGATGATTTTAAAATAATTTAACGTGCATTAAAGCAGATTCTTCGCTCCCGATGGTCGCTCAGAATGACATGATTTTTATATTTCGTAATTCAAAATAAAAAATAATTAAAGTTTTGAATTTTGTAATTTTGGATTTGTAATTTATTTGGAATTTGTTATTTTGGATTTGTAATTTGTTTGTATCTTGTTTCTTGTATCCTTATATCTTTATATCTTTTTTATTCTATTTTTATCCCTTCTGCTATCTTTCTTATTTTTTTCACTATTGGCGGCAAAACTTTTAATAAATAATCAATTTCGCTTTTTGTTGTGTTCCTGCCTAAGCTGAAACGGATGCTGCTGTGGGATAAAATATGAGGCAAGCCGATCGCTAATAATACATGAGACGGGGACAAATTCATAGAAGCGCAAGCAGATCCTGTTGAAACAGCTATCCCCTTTGCCTCAAGCGATATTAAGACGCTTTCGCCTTCAGCTTTTTCAAAACTAAAATTGACATTATTCTGTAAACGATTTTTTCTGTCTCCGTTTAATTTCGCTCCTGGAATTTTTTTTAAAATATTATCAATCAGATAGTCTCTCAACTGCTCAATTCCGCTGTTCTTCCGCTGATATTTTTCAACCAGCTCAATCGCTTTGCCAAGCCCGACAATCCCTGAAACATTTAACGTGCCAGCGCGCAACCCCTTTTCCTGATGCCCGCCGCGCATAAAAGGCGCTATCGGCGTCCCTTTTCTAACATATAAAGCCCCGATGCCTTTTGGACCGTAAATTTTATGCCCTGACAGCGAAACCATATCAACATTCAATTTTTCAACATCGCAGTCCAAATAATTAACAGCTTGCGCCGCGTCAGTGTGAAAAAACGGAAAAATCCGCTTATTTTTCTTTCTTATTTTTTTTATCATCCGCCCTATTCCGCTAATCGGCTGAATTGTCCCAATTTCATTATTAGCGAACATTACGGAGCATAAAATGGTCTTTTCAGTAATCGCTTTTTCAATATCGCTGATTTTTACAATTCCATTTTTTCGCGGCTTGATATAGGTTATTTTAAATCCATTTTTTGATAAATATTCTGTTGTTGCTAAAATACAAGGATGCTCAATTTCTGTCGTAATAATATGATTTCCTCTGTTTTTTAATGTTTGAGCAACGCCATTTAACGCCCAATTATTGCTTTCAGTGGCGCCGCTGGTAAAAAAAACCTCTTTGCAATCGCAATTTAAAAAATCAGCAACCTGTTTTCTTGCTTTTATAACAGCATTGCTTGCTTCCCGCCCAAAGCCGTGTAAAGAGTTTGAATTGCCGAATTTTTCGCAAAAATAAGGCGCCATTGCCTTAAAAACGGATTTATCGCATTTAGTTGTAGCCGCGTTGTCTAAATATATTTTCATAAAATAAATTTGAAATTTGAAATAAAAATGAATAAATTTTAAATTTATAATTACTAATTTAAAAAATTGTCATTCCGCCCCGCCGCTCGCGAGCAGCGGGGTGACATTGTGTAGATTTTGGGATGACAATATAAATTTAAGATGACATTTTGGATTTTGAAAATTTGAATTTATGATTTATTTGGAATTTGTAATTTTGGATTTGTAATTTATTTGTATCTTGTTTCTTATATTTTATTTTTGTTCTTCCCTGTATTTTTCCAAAAACGGGGTTAACTTTCTTTCTGGAATTTTTATGTTTTTTAATCTATCTCTTATCTCTTCGCTGCTTAGTTTAACATTTAAGCTTCTGTTCGGAATATCTATTTCAATTATATCGCCGTCCTTAATGATGCCGATCACGCCGCCTTTATAAGCTTCAGGCTCAATATGCCCAACGCACGCGCCGCGGGTTCCGCCTGAAAATCTTCCGTCTGTTAATAGGGCGACTTTTATCCCAGCACCTGAAATCGCGGCTGTCGGCGTAAGCATTTCTGGCATTCCAGGAGCGCCAGCATGTCCCATAAAATTTATAACGACTACATCTCCATCTTTGATTGCCCTGTTTTTTACCGCGTTTAAAACATCCTCTTCTGAATTGAAAACTTTAGCTGGTCCTGCAAATTTCATCATATCTTGCTCAACCGCTGTCTGTTTTATTACTGACGCCTCAGCGATATTTCCTTTTAAAACCGCAATTCCACCCTCTTTATAAAACGGATTGTCAAGCGGCCTGATAATTTCGTCGTCTAAAATTTCGGCAAATTCAGCAATTTCTTTAATATTTTTATTATTTACTGTTGGCGAATCTTTTAAAAATTCTTTTAATCTGTTTAAAACCGCGGGTATGCCTCCTGCCTTGTCTAAATCTTCCATAAAATACTGTCCTGACGGACGGATATGGCAAATATTCGGCGTTTTGCGCGCCAAATCGTCAAATAAGCTTAAAGGCAGATCAATTCCAGCTTCTTTTGCTATTGCGGGAATATGCAACGCGGTGTTAGTTGACCCTCCGATCGCCATATCAACCATAACCGCGTTATGAAAAGCATTTTTTGTCATTATATCTCTCGGTTTGATATTCTCTTTTGCCAGTTCAACGGCTCGCCTACCTGTCTGATATGCCTGCTCTAATTTTTTATCATCAACAGCTAAAGTCGCCGCGCAGTTGGTTATTGACATTCCTAAAGTTTCTGTCATACACGCCATTGAATTTGCCGTAAAAAGACCCGAGCAACTGCCAACTCCAGGACAGCATGCGCATTCAATCTCTTTTATTTCATTTTCTGAAATTTTTCCAACTTCGCTTTTTCCAACAGCTTCAAATCCTGAAATTAAATCTACTTTTTTTTCATTTATAACCCCTGCTTTCATCGGACCGCCCGTCAAAATAATCGCCGGCAAATTCAACCTTCCCGCCGCCATTAACATTCCAGGAGTGATTTTATCGCAATTTGTGACACCGACCCATCCGTCCAAAGAATGCGAAAGCGCCATTATTTCAATATTATCAGCGATATGATCGCGGCTTGGCAAAGATAGCCGCATCTCAACGAACATCGCGATTCCATCGCAAACGCCCGGAACGCCCCATTCTAACGGAACTCCTCCTGCGTCTTTAATTCCTCTTTTAACTTCTTCGGTTAGCTTATTTAGATGAATATGCCCAGGAACAATGTCGTTAAACGAATTTGCCACGCCGATAAACGGCTTTTTAAAATCCTCGTCTTTTAATCCGCTCGCTCTTAAAAGCGCGCGATGAGGCATTGTTTCAATGCCTTTTTTTAATTTTTCTGATGGAAACATAAAATAAATCAAAATTTAAAAATCAAAAATCAAAAAAACAGTATAAAATTATTTTTTCTTTTTTAATTTTGCATTGTCATTTTGCATTTTGAGATTTGATTTTTGATTTATTATTGTTGTCCAGCCAAATTTATCCTCTTCGTCGCCATATTGAATAGCTCGCAATCTGTTGTATAATTTAGCGGAAATTGCTCCTGGCTTTCCGTCCTTGCAAAATTCATAAATTTTTCCTGTCCCATTATCAACGATTTTTTTTATCGGACTGATTACGGCGGCGGTTCCGCAAGATCCGACTTCGTCAAATTCCGCCAATTCTTCAACCTTGATTTTACGTTGTTCAACTTTCATTCCCATATCTTCAGCTAATTTCATTAAACTTTTATTTGTAATAGATTCTAAAATAGAGTTTGACTTTGGCGTAATATATGTATTTCCTTTTATTGCGAAAAAATTAGCGGGTCCGCATTCGTCAATATACTTTTTTTCCTTTGGATCAAGGAACATCACGGAATGGTAGCCCTGTTTTTCAGCGTTGATTAAAGATTTGAAACTTGCAGCGTAATTTCCGCCTGCCTTGATATGCCCTACTCCCAACGGCGCCGCGCGGTCTCTCCCGCGGTCTATTAAGATATCTATCGGATTAAACCCTAATAGATAAGGCCCGACTGGATTTACAAAAACCATAAACAGATACTCTTTTGTCGGATGCAACCCTAATTGCGCCCCGCTTCCAATCAAAAGCGGACGGACATATAAAGACGCGCCTGATTTATAAGGCGGAACGAATTTTTTATTCAACTTAATCGCGCTAAAAACCGCATTTTTGAAAATTTCTCGCGGAATTTCAGGCATAAAAATCTCGCGCGCGGATCTGTTTATCCTCTTGGCATTTTCATTCCAGCGAAAAATCCTAATTTTTCCATCATTGCCGCGAAATGTTTTCATTCCTTCAAACGCTTCCTGCCCGTAATGCAAACACCCTGCGGCAATATGCATATTTATAAATTCAGAATCTGATCTTTCAATTTTACCCCATTTCCCGCCTTTAAAATAACAGCGGATGTTATAATCTGTTTTTTGATATGCGAACGGTAAATTTTCCCAGTCTAAATCAGTCATTATATTTTAATGTTTTATTATACAACAAATTATACCCTCTATCAAACGCGTCTATAGACGCGGCAATTACATCAGGAGAAGTAGCCGTAACTATAACCTTATTATCATATTCATCTTTTAATTCCATTGATACCCCGACTGTAGCGTCTGTTCCGCGCTGGTCAATTTTTACATCATAATTTGTAAGCCAATATTTTATCAATTTTTCTTTTTCAATTATATTTCGCGCGGCTCGCATTATCGCGTCAACAGGTCCAACACCCTCTGATCTGTTAATTTTTTCTCCAATTCCTTTAATTAAAATCTTTATTTCTGCTTCAGCCTTTTTATTTTTAAAAGCGCTCACTTTAAAATTTTTTATCTGAATTATTCTTTCGGCTTTAGGCGTCATTTGTAATATATCTTCAACAATATGCTGAAAATCCGACTTTGCCATTTTTTTGCCTTTATTGAAAAATTTGCCTATTTCAATCTCAAGCATATCAAGATATTCTTTTGTCAAATTCAAATCAAGCTGATCTTTCGCAATTTTTAGCAATTCTCGCGTTGTCGGCTTTTCTTGCCATAATATTTCAATCTTATTTTTTTCAGTAATGCCTTTAATATTATACACTTTCATTCTTAAAAATTTATCAACTTCTTCTATTCTTGGTTCAATAGATGACGGCGACGGCAAAATTTTCAGCATTGATATAGGATCTTTTAATCCATTTCCAGTGACTATACAGACTATCACAGCTTCTTTTTTTATCTTATTTTTTTTTGCCAGCTTATTTAGCGCAACTAAAGGTAAAGCAGCTGACGGTTCAGCAAATATCGATTCTTCATTAGCCAGCTCTTTTTCAGCAAGTAAAGTATCTTTATCTGAAACTTCCATTGCCATCCCGCCACTTTCGTAAATATAATTTAAAATTTTCAAGCCGTCTAATGGATAATTAACAGCAACAGCTGACGATACAGTGTTTACCTTTTTAATCGGCTCTATTTTTTTTGAATTTTTATTAAATGCTTTTACAACCGCGTTAGCTCCTGTTGGTTGAACCCCGATAACTTTAGGCAACTTATCAATAAAACCTAATTTGTAAAATTCCTTAAAACCTTTATAAATTGCCGAAATATTTGTTCCGCAACCTATCGGCGCGATTAAATAATCAGGAGATCGCCAAAACAGTTGCTCCGCGATTTCATAGCCCTGCGATTTTTGACCTTCACCGCGAAAAACATAATCGCCAGCAAGATAAAAATTATACTTTTTAGCAATTTTTTCTGCCAATTTAGCGCATTCGCTATAATTAGCCCTCACTTGAATTACTCGCGCTCCATAAGCCAAAGTTTGCGATAATTTACCTAAAGGCGTGCCTTCTGGAACAACAACATAAGAGGGAATTCCTGCTTGGCTGGCATAAGCCGAAACAGATGCCGCCATATTACCAGTTGACGCTACAATTACGGCTTTGGCTTTCATCTCCATTGCTTTAGTGATTTCAATCATTGTGCCGCGATCTTTAAAACCGCCAGTTGGATTAGCGGTTTCGTCTTTGAAATACAAATTTTTTAATCCTAATTTTTGAGCGATTTTTTTGCTTTTTCGCAAAGGGGTTCCTCCTTCATCTAAACTAACTAACTTGCTTAAATCGCAAATAGGATAAAAATTTAGGTATTTTGCAGCTGAAATCGGCGCGTTTTTTAGCGCGTAATGATTAAGACGGCTTTTTATATATTCATAATCGTATTCCGCGTCCAATGGTCCGCCGCAATCTAAACAGTTGCTTGCGGTCTCTTCTTCTGTCCATATTTTTCCGCACTGGACGCATTTAATCTTATAAAATTTTTTTTCCGACATATTTTTTATTTATTTTTATTTTATATTTTTAACTTTACCAAAATCGCGCTGGATTGTCAATTTTAAAAATAAAAAAAAGCAGTTACTCTGCTTTTGGTTTTGTTTTAAAAATGATTTGAGGAAAGGTCTGACTTATTGTTGCCAGCCTTTCCTCTTACGATTATCTCGGTCCTATGCTTACGACCGAGTAATCGTCTTCTGTATTATAAACTGGGTGCAACCTTTTAAGTTGCACTAACTTCATTTTCTTTTCCTTTTTTTTTTCTTTTTTTTCTTCTTTTTCTGCTTTTTCTGCTTTTTTTAGCATTTTTTTCTCCTTTTTTTTTGCTCCGCAAATCATTTTACGGAGCGTTAATTATTAGTTAAATCGCTTGAGATTCAAATAATTAAATCGCTAGCGATTTAACTAATAAAAAAAGTGATGGAGGAAAGATTGGCTGGTTGACCAATCTTCCCTCCGAAGCCTATTTAGCGGGATCGCCACTATTTAGGCGAAAATTTCATTTCGGATTCCGGAAAAAATTTCCAGAACATTTTTGCAACAACAGGATGACCTCCTTTCTGGATGCACCTCCTTTCAAAATTTTTAACACCCTCCTTTTTAATAATGGCGCTGACTATAAATGGATACTGCTCCGCTCTATGACTTCCCAATTCATCATCATCATCTAACTTCATTCTCCTCTCCTTTCTTTTTAAAAAAATTAAAAAAACAAATTTTCCACCCGCTGCTGACAACTTAAAAAATTTTAAATTTTAAATCAATTTCGAA
>JAYEJQ010000067.1:0-8416 GCA_034660735.1 Patescibacteria group bacterium
CAAGATTTTTCAACTTATTTAAAAAATTATTCTGTTTTAAATTATCTCCAACTTTTCCTGAATAAAAGTATATCTTTTCTAAATTAATTTCTCTTTCTAAATATTTCTTAAACTTTTTATAATCTACTTTCCATTTTAATGTTTGCTGTGAATAAAAAATATTAGATGCGTCTATAAAAACATAAGTTTTGCCCTTGATAAATTTTGAAATCATAACTTTAATCCTTTTTAAAACAACGGAATAAATAATCTATCTTTTTCATTATCATACTTTAAACTATTCTATAAATAAAAGCAATACTATATTTGGTCTTTAGTAATGAAATCTGATATAAAACGATAATCAATATATTTAATTAAACTATCTTGACAGTTAAACTCTAAATTAACAACCGATGCTTTCTTAACATTTTTTTCTCGCTCCATAAAATTTTGTAAAACCCTGTTATCAATCTGTTTGGTTAATTTTTTATATTTCGCTTCCATTAATATAATTTTTGTTTTTTCTTCAATTATAAAATCAATTTCCGTTTTACTAATAGAACGATAAAAAAATATCCTATTTTTTGATTTATTTTTTAATTCTAAAAAAACAAGATTTTCAAACATACTTCCAATATCTTGCCTGCTTGTTAAATCTAAAAAATTTCCTAAAATAGCATTTCTAATTCCTAAATCAAAAAAATAAATTTTAGGCATTTTAGTAACTTGCGTTCTTATATTTTTTCTAAAAGGCAAGATTTTATCTAAAACAAATGTAAATTCTAAAAGATCTAAATATTTTTCAATATTTCTTCGTGAAATTCCAATAGTATTACTAAGTTCATTTATATTTAATAAATTTCCAATTTGAAAAGCTAAAATTTTTATCAAACTGTTAAAATGATAAATATTTTCAATTTTGCCTATTGCTCTAATATCTTTATTTATATAAGTTCCGATATATTCGTATAACATTTTTTCCTTTAAATTTTTATTTTTCTGTAAAGTGACTGCTGGCATTCCTCCGTAAATCAAATATTCGTTTAAATTATCATCAAATTTTTTTTTAATGTCTAATGGCAATTCTTTCTTTTTTAAATAATCTATATGAAAAAAATTTTTAAAATTTAAAAATTCTTCAAAATCTAAAGGATTGATTAAAAATGACACTTTGCGTCCAACTAAAGAATCCTGAAATTTTGTTTTTAATTCTAAACTGGACGAACCTGTTGTGATAATTTTTATTTTTTCAGCATATTTATCATAAAGATGTTTTAAAAAATTTGAAGGATTATCTAAATACTGAATTTCGTCTATCAAAAAATAATTTTTTTTGTGTTAATAACATATTTAAAAATATTTTCAGGGTCGCTATTTAAAGTGTTTAAAATTTTTATTTCTTCCAAATTAAGATAAAAAATCTGTTCTTTCTTAATTTTTTTTCGAATTAATTCTTTTTCTAATAATTTTAAAAGCGATGTTTTCCCTACTTGACGCGGACCATTTAAAATAATAATTTCTTTTTCAGAAAGCCAATTTTTAATCTCTTTAATTATTTTTCGCTGATAAAGCATATCTTTATAATAAAATATTAAAACTTATATGATAATTTTAACACAAAGTGTTAAAATTATCAATATCTTTTATTACAAAACCGAATAAACCTACGATTATGTCGCTAACGCGTTTGCTCCTGCTGAAATCTCCGCAATCTCCGCCGTAATACTTGCCTGCCTTGCTTTATTATAAAAAAGCGTTAATTCTGAAACTAAATCTCCTGCTGCTTCGGTTGCCTGATGCATTGCTGACATTCGCGCACTGTGTTCTGACGCATTGGATTCCAACAACGCTTGAAAAAGCTGGACTTCAATCAATCGCGGAATCATCTCATCTAAAACTTCTCTCGGACTTGGTTCAAAAGTGTATTCATACGCAACCTCTTCTGAACGCATATATTTTTTCTTTTTTTTGTCAACAAATTCTTTATTAATTCCAACGCGTGTGTCTTTTCCGACAACACCAAGATATTCATCTTCTATTTCAATGTCAATTGGTAAAAGTTGTTTAACTCTTGGAATCTGTTTTCCCGCATTTACAAAATCAGTATAAGCGACCATAATCTTATCATATTTTTCGCTTAGATAATAATCTAAAACCATTTTTGCGATTGGCAAAACTTCTTTTACTTCGCTAATCATATCAAGTTTTGGAAATTCCGCAACAACATCATAATCGTAATACTGTTTTATAACAATTCCTTTTTTTCCGATTATTATAAATTCTGGCTTTTCTTTTCCTTTTTCAAAATGTTTTTCAACGCTCTTATGCGCTTTGTTTATAATGGCAGCATTAAATCCTCCACACAATCCTCTGTTTGATGTTATTAAAATAATTCCGACTTTTTTAATCTTTTTTCGTTTGGCGAAAAACGGATGCGCTTTTTCATTCCCATTATTATTTGTCGCTTGCGATAAATTTAAAATCGTCTGCCAACTCAAATTAGCGTAAGTCCTTGTTTTTAACACAGCCTCAATAGCGCGACGCATTTTTGACGCAGCAACCATTTCCATCGCCTTAGTAATCTTTTTAGTGTTGCCAATGGATTTTATTCTGTTTTGTATGTCTCTTGTATTCGCCATAAGTTAAAATAACGAAATAATAAAATAAAAAAAATTATTGTTGTTTTTGCTTTTTTAAAAATCCTATATATCCATTTATTACTTTTTCGGTTATTCTGCCTTCTTTATATATATTTTAAAATCATCTAAACTAATATATCTCTCATCTATCGCGACATATAATTGATCTAAAATTTCTATCAACGAACCTCTGGCAATTCTGCAAAATTGAATATTTTCTTGAAAATTATAACGCCCATACCCCTCGCAATATTTGAATGAATGGAAATCGCGGCTCTTCTCATTTGACTTGTTAAACAATAGTTTTCTTTTTTTGGAAAATTATTTGAAATATTATATATTAATTTTCTAAATTTTCTAGCCAATTGCCATACTTTTACATCTTCAAAACTATGATAATTATTATTTATAACTAACATTCATATTATTCTATTATTTTGTTATTTCTAAAGTACTTTTATAATCCTCAACTAACTTATTAATTTTCTCTTCTAATTTTTCATTCAAATCTCCTTTTTCCGAAATCTCTTTCAAAATATCTTCTCCGTTTATTTTCGCGTATTTGCTCAAACCGTTTTCAAATTCTAAAATTTTCTCAACAGGAACATTGTCTAAAAATCCAGAAGTAATCGCGTAAAAAATTAAAACTTGATTCGCGACAGAAACAGGCTGATATTGATCCTGCTTAAATATTTCAACTAATCTTTTACCTCTTTCTAATTTAACTTTTGTCTCTTCATCTAAATCAGATCCGAATTGCGCGAATGCCGCTAATTCCCTATATTGAGCAGCTTCTAATCTTATCTTTCCAGCGACTTTTTTCATCGCTTTAATCTGCGCCGCGCTTCCTACACGAGACACTGATAACCCAGCGTTCACAGCGGGTCTGTTTCCTTGATAGAATAAATCTGGCTCTAAATAAATTTGCCCGTCCGTGATTGAGATAACATTTGTTGGAATATAAGCCGACACGTCTCCTGATTGAGTTTCAATAATCGGCAACGCTGTAATTGATCCGCCTCCGCAATCTTTATTTAACTTACACGCTCTTTCTAATAATCTTGAATGCAAATAAAAAACATCTCCCGGATAAGCTTCTCGTCCTGGCGGTCTTTTTAATAATAATGAAATCTCGCGATAAGCAACAGCATGCTTGCTTAAATCATCATAAATGATTAAAACGTCCTCGCCTTTGTCTAAAAAATATTCAGCCATAGCGCATCCAGAATAAGGCGCGATGTAAGATAACGCAGCTGGATCCGACGCCCCTGCCAGAACAATTGTCGTGTATTCCATTGCGCCTCGTTCTTCTAATTTAGCGGCAATACTCGCAATTTTTGATTCTTTCTGCCCAATTGCGACATAAATGCATTTCATATTCTGCCCTTTTTGGTTAATAATCGCGTCAATAGCAATCGCGGTCTTGCCAATCTGTCGGTCTCCTATAATTAGCTCTCTCTGACCCCTGCCGATCGGAATCATTGCGTCAACCGCCTTAATTCCTGTCTGCGCAGGCTCAAAAACCGATTCGCGCGCCATTACGCCTGGAGCGATTTTCTCAATCGGATAATATTTAACTGCCTCAATTTCTCCTTTTCCATCAATAGGTTCTCCTAAAGAGTTCACAACTCGTCCAACAATATTTTCTCCGACAGGAACTTCTAAAATTCTTTTTAAGCATCTTACTTCATCGCCTTCTTTTATTTTAGAACAGTCGCCCAAAATAATAACGCCAACGCTATCTTCCTCTAAATTTAAAGCAACACCATGTCGGACTTCAGATTTCGGATTTCGGATTTCGGATTTCGGACTATTTGATTTATCCTCAGTAGCCTTAGCGCAGGAAGAAAATTCAAGCATCTCTGACATCATCACATCTGAAAGCCCTGAAACGCGGGCGATGCCATCGCCGACTTCAATAACCTTGCCGACGGTTTGCTCTTTGATTTCTGTTTTAAATCCAGAAATCTGTTTTTTTAATTGTTCAACAATAAAATCTTTTGTTATACTCATATACTATTGACTTAATTTAACTTATGATTATATAATAAAAATAAAAATTTAAAAAAGGAGGGTAATAAAATGAATAATTTTGTTTTTTTTATTTTTTTTGTTATTGTTTTGATTTTTTCTATAATATTCGCATCTCGTTCATGGAAGAAAATAAAAAAAATAAAAAAAGAGATGAAAAAAATAGAAAGAAAAATACGAAAACAAAAAAGAAAGGATGGGGAAAATTAAATCATAATATTTTTAATATTTTTTAAAAAAATATTATAATTTCAAGACCTTGCGTTTGCGTGAGGTCTTTTTCTTTTTATCTCATCATTTCAATTTTTAATTCTCTTAATCTCATCCTTAAGCTTCCGTCCAAAACCTTATCTTTATATTTAATGATCAATCCGCCAAGAATATTTTTATCAATTTTCTGTTTTACTAAAACTTTTTTCACTCCAGACAATTTAGCAATATAACTGTTTAACAATTCAACGATTTCATTATCCAAATTTTTAGTGCTCACAACTTCCGTTTCAATAATGCCCTCTTCTTTATTCCATGTTTTACAAAATTCTTCTATTACTTTGTCTAACTTGTTAATATCATTATTGCTTTGCAAAACTTTAACGAAATTTTCAATAACATTCTTAATTTCGCTTTCATCTTTTCCTTGAACAATTTGATACAAACTTTCCGCGTATTGTTTTAAGGTAATTTTCATAAATATTTATAGTTATAAAACAAAATACTGTCACCCTGAATTTATTTCAGGGTCTATCATTGATTATCGCCAAATTATAATCATACGAACAAATTTTAAATTTTTACTTTGTTCTTATTAAGTATAGTGTAGCGAACCACAAGCACAGATCCTGACCCCGCCGCTCGCGAGCAGCGGGGCAGGATGACAATAATAAAATTAAAATAACGATTTAAAAAATTCAAAAATTACCATAATAACATTTCTAACTACTTAATTATTTTCTTAATCAACTCCTTGTCTTTTTCGCTGTCAACTTTTTCCGCTAAAACTTTTTCAACAGACAGGACAACCAATTCCACCATCTCTTTTTTTAACTCATTAGACATTTTTTCTTTTTCGTCTTTAATCTGTTCTTTTGCTTTTTGAATAACTCCAGCAACCTCTTCTTTCGATTTTTCAACTGTCGCATTTTTATTATCTTCCGCTTTTTTTTGCGCTTGCTCTAAAATATCTCTCGCTTCTCTTTTAGATTTAATTATTTTTGCCTCGCATTTTTTATCAGCTGCCAACAATCTTTCTTCAATTTTCTTCGCATCTTTTAACCCTTTTTCAACGGTCTTTGTCCGTTCGTCCATCACTTTCATAATCGGCTTTAACGCAAACTTATAAAGCGCAAAAAAAACAATGGCAAAATTAACCATCTGCGCGATTAAAAGTTTCCAGTCTATATGAAAAGTTGAAATTATTGAATCCATGAAAATAATTTTTTATTTTATAATTTTTATAATTTTTAAACTTTTAAAAATTACAAGATTAAAAATTAAAAAATTTAATAATCTTGCCGCTGCTCCAAGCCAAAATGGAGCAGTCCGCAAAATCACTATTTATAATCCATAGTTTAGCGGCGAATTATTTAATGCCGAAAGCGATAACTAAAGCATAAATCGCGATCGCTTCAGCAAAAGCTGACGCTAAAAGCATAGGAACTAAAATTTTTCCAGCCGCTTCTGGGTTTCTGCCAATCGCTTCCATAGCTTTTGCGCCAATTTTTCCAATGGCTAACCCTGGTCCAATTGAACCGATGCCAATTGCTAATGCTTTAGCAATCATTGTTAAGTCTAATCCTTCCATAAAGTTAGATTTAAAAAAATTAATAAACTTTAATGCTTTTTAAAATTTAATAATCTTTTTATATTTTTTAATATTAACTAATTTTAAATTCATCTCTTCCGAAATGTCATTTTAAGACGATAGCCGAAACCACACCTCGCGGGTGGTCACCCGTTAGGGTGAAATCTGGCCTGTTTATAATTAAAACATTATTTAAAATAATTTAATAATGCCTTAAATTCAACGATTAAATGATTTTAAAATAATTTAGCGATAATCAAACCATATTCTTCGCTCCCAATGGTCGCTCAGAATAACAGAAAGGGATGAATTTAAAATCCACACAATGTCATCCTGAATTTATTTCAGGATCTGTGCTTGTTGCTAACTAAATATTACTCGGCAAAACAAACTATGAAATTTAAAGTTTTATTAGTCTTAATCATAATGTAGTGAATATTTATACACAGATCCTGAAATAAATTCAGGATGACAGGTTAGTTTAAGGCAATGTTTCGTAATTCAAAGTAATTTAAAATTGATTTGAAATTTAAAATTATAAATTTAAAATTTTTGATATTTAATGCCCTTCTGACATACTAATCGTTGCAAAAACTAATGTCAACATCGCGAAAATCAGCGCCTGAATCAATCCAACAATTATTTCTAAAAATATAAACGGAATTGGCAATACAAAAGAACAAATTGCCGCCATTGAAATCAGCAACACTTCGCCCGCGAAAATATTGCCGAACAGCCTAAAAGAAAGCGACGCGACTTTTGCGATTTCTCCAATTATTTCAACTATACCAACAAAAAATTTAATCGGATTAACTAATAAAATGCTTGGATCTTTAATAATCTTTTTTGGAACCGCTAATAAAACCTTTATATTTATAAATTTATTTATATGGCTCCAAAGTCCTATTGTTACCACTCCAAATAGATGAGTGGCAATAATAGCGATTAAAGATAACGCCAGAGTAGTATTAAGATCTGCTGTTCCTCCTCGCAAAAAAGGAATAAACATACTATGCCCATCGTGTCCTTCAATAAAACCAATTGATCCTACGCCTGGCAGCAACCCAAACCAATTATTCAGTAAAATAAATATAAAAAAGGCGAACACAAGCGGAAAAATTTTAAGTGATTTTTTCCTTGAATTAGTCACACTATCGCACAGTTCAAGCGCTTTTTCAATTACAACCTCGGTGATATTCTGCGTTCGGCGCGGAATTTTTCTTATCTTTTTTTTAATAAATATAGAAATCGCTATTATTAAAAGAACAACTGCCCAGCTTACAAACAAAGAATTTGTAACAGTAAAATGTTTAAAATGAAAAATCGGCTCTGCAAATAGAGTTGTTTCATGAAGAATTTCCTGATGTTCATTATTGCTTTGCTTCGCGCTACTTGTTGTTTCACGACTTGTTGTCTGGCTCATCTTTCTTGTTTTTATTTTTACTTAAATTATCTAAATTCTTCATAGTTATAACGGCATTGTAAACAATTCCGACATTAGAAATTATAAACGCGATAAAAACAGATAATAAAAACAGCCATGGTTCTGTGTTATATTTATCATCTAACCATTTTCCCAAGAAAATAGCCGATATAATAGGGACAGCAATCCATACTGACAATTTCAAAAAAAGTTTAATTCCTGGCTGCCACCAATTGTTTTTCTCACTGTTCATTAAAACTAAAAAGGGTTAGGTTTGTTGCACAATAAATTTCGTTACAAAATTTATTACGCAGCAAATCTATTAAAAAACTGTGGAACTTTCCACATTATGAATTATTATGAGTAAATTTTTTATTTTTGTCAAGATAATCCTAATTCATATTCCGTAATTCACAGTAATGCGATTATTTATTATTTTTAACAATATACTTATTGCGAAATAAATTTTTAAAATATGCCCAATGCCAAAAAACATGAAACACTGAAATTATAAACATAGCAATACCTGTTTCAATATGC
>JAYEJQ010000068.1:0-8360 GCA_034660735.1 Patescibacteria group bacterium
GCGAAGTTTTTAAAGGCAAATTATATTGCGAAGTTTTTAATTCTATATCTAATGGATCTAATGAATAATATTTCGCAAAAGCCAATTTTTCTGTGCTGATATTTGATAGATTAATTGGTTTTGTTTTCAAAATGCCATGTTCCTGTTTTAGCAGCTCGGCTGAAAAATATAGAAGCTTTGCATTGTTATTTTTATAATAACAGATTGAAACTATTCCCCCCATTATTATTACAAGCGCTATTAAAGCAACGCCAATTAAATATTTTGTTTTCATTTTTTCGTTTTTAAATAAATTATAAATTTTGAATTTAATTACTTTGAATTAAAAGCTGCTTGACAGATTATACATCGGCATAATAATCGCCGCGACCATAATTCCAACAGCCAAACCCATAATAATCATAATAAACGGTTCCATAATGGTCATAATCTTACCCATCGTGTCTTCAATCTCGCGCGTATAAAAATCGGTTATCTTGCCTAAAACCTGCGTTATTCTACCACTCTCCTCGCCTATGGCCATCATCTGCGCAAACATAGGAGGAACAAATTTATCATTAAAAAATTCCCCCGCGATAGAACGTCCATCTTTTACCTCTCGTATCGTTTTTTGGATTAAATTCTGATAATATGAATTATCAACAACTTTAGACGAAACTTCCAAAGATGCCACTATAGTTACCCCGCCTGAAATCAGCGTAATAAAACTGCGCGCAAAACGAACTAAATAAATTTTTTGTAGTATCTTTCCAAAAATAGGCGCATACAATTTTAAAGTATCCCAATATTGCTTGCCTTGTTTAGTTCTAATAATAACCTTAAAAATAAAAAATATAATTAATATACCAATAAGCGCCGCCCACCAAAAATTTGTAAAAAAATCGCTTGTTTTAATTAAAATCTTAGTTGTAGCAGGAAGTTCGGTGCCGCTCTCTATTAATACGGCTGTTAATTTCGGAACCACATAAATCATCATAACTACTCCGACTATCAATAATCCTGATAAAATAAAAGCTGGATAAATCATAGATCCTGTTATTTTCTTCATCATTTCATGGTCTTTTTCCTGCTCGTCAGCTAAATAGTTCAATACTTCATCTAATTTGCCAGAGGTCTCTCCTGATTTTATTATATTGATATGAAAAGTATTAAAAATTCTCGGGTAGCAAGACAAGCTATCAGATAGTTTATTTCCCCCTTCCACCTCATCTGCGACAGCCATAATAATTGGCTTTAATGTTTTGTTCTCTGTCTGTTTCTCAATAATACGCAAAGATTGGACCAAAGAAATATTCGCGGAAATCAATACGGAAAGCTGGCGTAAAAAAATTAATAAGTCTTTAACCGAAACTTTATGGATTAATTTATCTAAATATTGCTCTAAAAATTTAATCTTTTTAGATTGAAAAATATCAATAATCGTGAGACCTTTGTCGCTTAAAATATTCGCGGCGACATCTAAATTAACAGCTTCAACTTTTCCTAAAATTTTAACGCCTTTCGCGCTTATAGCCTTGTACTCAAAAAATGGCATAAAATTAAACTTAAACTTTCCACAGAAAGCCTATTACTTTTTGGATAAAACATTTTTAATCTTGTCAACGACTTCAGCTGGAGTAAAATGAACCTTGATTAAATAATCTTTAACACCCAAAGACAGCGCTTTTTCTATATCATCCTTGTCGTTTAAATTTGTTAATAAAATTATCGGAATATTTTTTAAATCTTCGTCCTTCTTACAGTATTTTATTATAGCGAAACCATCCATTTTAGGAAGCATTAAATCCAATAATATTAAATCTGGAAGTTTCTGTTTTGCGGCTTTTATTCCTTTTTCTCCGTCAAATGCCGTCAAAACATTAAAGTTTTCTCCAGATAACCTTTTGTTATATATATTATTCAAAAAAATATCGTCCTCAATAATTAAAATTGTCGGCTGTTTATTCATAAAATAAAATATTATTCTTTAGTAACTTTAAATACTTCTTCTAAGCTTGTAATCCCTTTTAAAGCTTTAATAATCCCGTCTTGCTTCATAGAAATCATCTCCTGCTTTTTTAATTCTTTTGATACTTCTTCTGATGTTCCTGAACGATTAATGATCGTTTTTAATTCGTCTGTCATTATTAAAACTTCAGCTACTACCGCTCTTGAATGGTAGCCTGTTGATCCGCATTTGCCGCATCCTTTGGCCTCGTAAGCCTTAAAATCGCCTGATAAAATTTTCTTTTCATCAATATCTAAACCTACATCCTTAAAATAACTTACGGGGATATGCTTTAATTCAGATGAAATTTCTTCTTTGAAATTCTTTTGCGGAGTTATCTCTTTTTTACAAAATTGGCATAATTTTCTGACTAATCTTTGCGCAATCACGATATTAACAGTGGAAGTTAGTAAAAACGATTCTATTTTCATATCCTTAAGCCTTGGTATGGATCCGTAAGCGCTGTTTGTATGAAGAGTTGATAAAACTATATGACCAGTTAAAGCGGCGTGGACGGCGAGTTCGGCTGTTTCATTATCTCTAATTTCTCCCACCATTATAATGTCAGGGTCTTGCCTTAAAATAGAACGAAGCCCTGCGGCAAAAGTAAAATTTACTTCTGGTTTTACTTGGGATTGGTTCACGCCTTCCATATAATATTCAACAGGATCTTCCAATGTAACAATATTCACCCCCTCTTTGTTTAAAATATTAAGCAACGAATATAGAGTTGTTGATTTTCCAGATCCTGTCGGTCCTGTAACCAAAATCATACCATGCGGCATTTTAGTCCCTTTTTCTAAAACCTTAATATGCCGCTCGTTAAATCCTAAATCTTTTAAAGATAGCGCTCCGCCTGATGAATCTAAAACTCTCATCACGATTTTTTCTTTACTAGTTAAGGGCAGTGTTGAAACGCGGAAATCAATGGGATTATCTTTAATTTGAATCCGTATTCTTCCATCTTGTGGAATTCTGGTCTCGTCTATCTTTAGATTTGAGATAACTTTTATGCGCGAAACAATAGCCGCATGCAGATAAATCGGTAAAACTAAAGATGTATGTAATACTCCGTCAACACGATAACGGACGCGCGTATTATTAACACCAGGCTCAATATGTATATCGCTCGCCCTTCCTTCAACTGCATGCTTAATAATTACTGAAACAATTTTAGAAATCGGAGCGCCTCTGATAATTTCCTGCAATCCGTTTTTATCTTTTGTTTCCTTAGGCTCTTTGACTGCAAATTTTGTTTTTGCCCTACCTAACGCCTCTTCTACTTCAACACCGATATTCTTATGCCTATTAATAACATCTTTAAAACTATTCAAAGAAATGATAAAATATTTAACTTTAAAATGATGTTTTTTTGATAAAAATTCTATCGGCCCAATAGCTTTTAGGTCCTGCGGATTAACCATTCCTACTTTTAATTCATTGTTTTCCTTGCCAAAAATTATTATTTTGTAATTCTCCGCTACATTAATAGGCAAAAAATTAAATGCTTCCTGGTCTAACGCCTTACCTACTAAATTAATATAAGGAATATTCAAAATTGAGGATTTAACTTTTGCTAATTCTTCATCGCTGATAATTTTATTAGCAATTAATATTTCCTCAACTGAACAATTTTTTCTTACGCTCTCTTCTTTTACTTTTTCTAAAACTCCAGTTAAAACCTTGCCATCATCTATTAATTTATTGTATAACAATTCGTTGAAATTCATTTTTTTAATAATAAACTTGTCGTATAATAACTTTTTACTGCGATTTTCCCTCCAAAGAAGGACAGACATATTTTGGTCAAATTTTCCATCCCCCTTCTCGCGAGATGGGGGATGAAATATTTGTCTCAAAATCTGAAAATCTCGCTACAAAATTTATTATGCGACAAGTCTAATTAAAATTATCTATAAATTCTGTAGTCGTGGGACTATTTAAATTGTCTTCTACTCCGTCAACCACGGCATCAGCGGGTTTAGCAATGGGCGCGGGAAGAGCGAAAGGATTCTGTTTCCCTAATCCCATAATCTCTAAATTAAAAAAATTTCCGCCGTATTTTTCCATTTTTAAAAATTTTGGATTAGACAAAATTTCTTTATTAAATTCTGCTGAAAAAAATTGCGGATTTTTTGTAAAAAAAACTTTATCTACAATATTTTCCGTAGAAATTGACATAATATGCCTTAATTGCTGGTTTCGGAAAACAAAAATTATAATCATAAAAATGATTACAAAAAGCATAATGGAATAAAAAATAAATTTTTTCTTAGTAATATAATCTGGCATATTATACTATTATGTTAAACTTGTTTCTATTTTTAAACCTATTCTTCCGCTTCTTCTAAGTAATATGTTGTAAGCGCCAAAAAATAAGTGTCGTTTCCTTGATAGTTAATGGATTTAATATCTATAATTGGAAAATTATTCTCTAATATTGAAAGCATTTTTTTATAGGCTTGATATCCAAATACTTTATTAACAACTAAATTTATTTTAACTGTTTTTACAAACGACTTTTCTTGTTTTTCGATTTCTGATATCCTGCCTTTAGATAAAGCAATATCTCCTAATTCAAAACCGCTATTTCTAAACAGGCTTTCCAAGCCTGCGAACAATTCATGAAACTGCGGACCAATCGGCAACGCGGCATCAATTTTCTCAATATCTTTTTCTGTTATGCTTTCATATTCTTTATAAAAAATTTTTAATTTTTCAAAATAATCCGAATCATGCTTGTAAACTTCTTCTCCTTTAGCAAATTTAACATCTTTGATATTTCTTATCTTTTTAAACTTAGGCGAAAAATAGCCGAAAAAACTTCCTAAAAATAGCGAGATAATCAGCAATAATAAAATATAGTCAAAATACTTTATAAAAATTTTTACCAAACTGTTTTTAAAATTTTTCATTTTTATAAAAATAATTAATTTACGAGTTGCGCTAATTAAACATCTTGTCACCCCGCTGCTCGCGAGCGGCGGGGTCTGTGCCTGTTTTTCGCTATATTATAATCAAGAGCGACTAAATATAAATTTAAAATTTATCAATCTGATTATAATGTAGCGATAAGTAATGACATGTCCCGAACTTATTTCGGGAGACAATATGAAACAGTGTAATTTATAATTATTAAACTATCGCAACTCGTTAATTTTTAATATTTATTTTAAAAAAATATCTTTTTTGACTTTTAAATTTATGTTAAAATTCACAGACAAATCCTGATTTTCTGATGAACCGACGAATGTAGCTGAATTTATCTCCACGGATTCTACAAAGTCTTCCGCTTGCTGAAAAACAATTAGTTGCTTAGCGACTGACACAAAACTGTCTGTCATGGCGCTAATAAGCACATTCCCATTAATATCCGCATTTAAAGTTTCATAATAAACATTTGTTAAGGTATGCTCTTCCAAAATGTCTAAAAAATTAGTGCAATATATATGATTTTTAAGCAAATAATCGATCGCTTCAAATTTTTTTTGAAATTTTATAATTTCATCTTTCCGATCTTCATAAACGTTTATTTTACTCTGAGTCTTATCTATGTTTTTCTTAATATCATCTATCTTATCCATAACAAAACTCTGATAACATGCTGTTAGTATATATAAAGAAAAAAGAATAATTACAGACAGAGCCAAGGAAAAAAACATAATAAAAAATTTTTCCCTTATTTTAATTTTAATAGATCCAATTAAATCTCCAGAGATAAAATTTATTTCGGAATCATTATGAATTATTTTTTTTTTATTAACAAATTTTAACGGATCTTTCGGCTTTATTTTATTTTTTGGATGTTCATTATGATTTTTCGCCTTTTTTTTTAGTTCTCTTGTTTTACTTTTTTTATAATCCTGAAAAGTCTGAATTTTTTTTTTAGCTTTAAAAACGACAGGCTCTACTTTTAATTTTTCAATATTCTCAGCGCTTTTTAATTTTTCTAATTTTTTGTTTATCGGTTTTCCAAAAAAAACTTTACTTTTTTCTTTATCACTCTTAATCTCTTTATTTTTCTTTTTTGAAAAAAATGAAAAATTAGAAAAAACTCGCCCGACTGTTTTCTTTTGATTTTTTTCCGCTTTTCTCTTATCAGAACTCAAAGGCGCATACATAGAAATTTCATCTTTTCGCGCTTTTCGCGCTTTTTTCAATTCGCTCTTTTCGCGATCTTTTAAATTATTCGGCAATAAATTTATTGGCATAAAATTATCTGCTAAATTTTAATACTTTTTTTGAATTTTATTTATAAAATAAAAATTAACTTCCACTTTTTTATTCTATCTCTCTCATTGCCAAACCAACCGCTACTGATAATTTAGAGCCGATATCCTGAAAAACCAATTTTAAATCTTGAGGATAAATAATTCTCGCGAATGGATCTCCTGTATAAACTTTTTTATTTAAAATATGAGACAGATATTCTGGTAGATAAGACAATTGGGAAGAGCCGCCAGTAAGAATTATTTTTTCTATATCATTATTATTGCTATTGTCCGCTGCCTGCCCAAAATTTAACTGGTTCTTAAAAAAATCTATTGTATATTTTATTTCATCTATAATCGGCGCCACGACTTTTTCTACAGATTGAAAAACAGCGCTTCCTTCCTGATTAACGCCGACATCGTATTTAAATTGTTCTCCTCTGCCAAAACTGACATTTAAATTCTTGCTAATCGCCTCTGTCACGTTGCGCCCCCCGACTTCTATGCTTCTATTAATTACTGGAAATCCATCTTGAATAATAGAAACGGATGATGAGGTAAGCCCGATATCAACTATCATTAAAGTTGATTTGTCGTTTCCGACTAATGATCTAATTAAAGAAAAAATTTCTGTTTCTAAACTTAATAAATTCAATTCTGCCCTCTCAAAAATAGTCATATATTTCTTGACTAAATTTTTAGGCGCCCCAGTCAAAAAAATCTTTATATCTTTGTCCTCTTGCTTCTCTTTCTTTTTTTTATTAAAAGAATTTTTTGCATTTTCTGTCTCATCTGAATTGCCGAACCCTGAATTTCCGCCAACATTATTATTATGCTCTGCTTCTATTTTATCATCTTTTAAAGCCGCTCCTTTCTTGTTTTGCAAAAAATCCTTTTTTTTATCCTCATTTAAAATATGCCAATCAAGACTAATCTCGTCAATCGGAATAGGAATAATTTTCTTCGCTTCCCATTGCACAGCTGACGCAAGATCCTTCTTCTTCATTTGCGGCAAACTAATAATTGAAGAAAATACCGAAAATGTCGGCAAAGCTGTTATAACTTTATTGCTTGTAACATTTGCCTCTTTACACAACTGCCTTAAAATATCAACTGTTTTATTTATCGCCTCTTTAGAATCGTCCATAATAATATTTACGGATTGATCCGTAAAGGCATAAGTAACTAATTTCGGCACTCCTTTTTCGTTTGCTAATTCCACTAATTTAATGCTTGATGCGCCCAAATTAATGCCCAAATAATTATAATCAGAACTAAATAATCCCATATATTTTTATAAATAATTTAATTTTATTATAGCAAACTTTTAAATTTTCAGCAATTTTTTACTTGCTCTGTTTTATTGCTGCGATAAAAGTCGTGAAATTAAATTTTAAATCTTGAATTCCCTGCCCTAAAATATCCAATTTATATAATCGCGCGCAAATTTTCGGCGCTATTGTCGCGCAATGTTTTGGCAGTTCGCCTGCGGAAATATCTTTTGCCGCGCTTGCAGTATCGCTATATTCTTGCAACTCAATATTACTCAATTTTCGCTTTAAATACATACGGCATTGCTTAAGCGCCTGCGGGTGCGAAACAATCTTTTTAATTTTATCTAATTTCACCCCTTGCTTCACTAATAAACAATGCTGAATATCTATCTCAAATATATTCTCAATTTTAAAATTATAGCTGCTCATAGCATAAACGGCTTCATACACAATTCCTCCGTTTGAATTTTCAATCGGAAAAACGGCTTTGGCGATTTCGCCATTATTGAGCGCGCGTAAAACATTCGCGACATTGATTAAATATTCAAGATCGTAATCTTTGATTTCATTTTTCGCGCAATAATAATTCGCGGCTTCTTCGGAAAAACTGCCCATATTTCCAGAAACACCGATTTTTATTTTTTCCATAAATTTATTTTCAATTTTCTAAATATTAAAATTTTTATAAAACCACAATTTTCTTTATTTAAATAAATTATATTCTTGTTTAGCACTTGCGACTTGCGCAAATCATTGATGATGCTTTTCAAAATAAAACTTTTTCCAACTCGCCTTTATCCTGTTGTGACTTTAATAATATTTTTATTTTTAAACCTGTAAATTCTATTAATATATTTTTTTTTATAATTTTTTCCAACATAATATTTT
>JAYEJQ010000069.1:0-3770 GCA_034660735.1 Patescibacteria group bacterium
GGCGTGGAAGATTTATTGGAGGGGGATAAAAAAGGGAAATAATTTATTTAATTAAAAATAAAAATATGAAAAGTGAAGGCAATAATAATGGTTATGTGTATATTTTGACAAATCCAAGTTTTCGTGAAGATTGGGTAAAAATCGGCAAGTCATCACGGGAGGTTGATGTTCGTTCAAAAGAATTGGATAATACTGCGGTTCCGCTTCCTTTTGAAATTTTTGCTACTTTAAAAACAGTAAAATATAATGAAGTTGAGAAAAATTTGCATAAAATTTTTACAGATTTGGCTGATGCAAGAATTCGTAAAGGACGAGAATTTTTTAATATCACACCAAGAAAAGCGCTTGATTATTTGGAAGACCAAGCGGAAATTATTGATGACGCGGAATTAAATATTCCTGATGATGAAATTGAAAAAACTGATAGAAAGAAAACTGTTCATAAAGGTAAATATAAAGTTAACACTGACGAGATTTTTAAATTTGCCAAAGATACAACTGATGCCAGAATGAAAGTTGTTGATGGAAATAAATACATTGTTTTGGCAGGTTCAAAGATTGACTTAAATATTTATAGTAATAAAAATACCGTAAAAAAATTACGAGAAGAAAATGTTGATAAACTTGACGAAGAAACGACTATCGCTGATATAGAATTTTCATCACCTTCAACAGCTGGTGGATTTGTTGGTGGCGGTGCGGCAAATGGAAAATATTATTGGCGAACAGCAAAAAATGACAAAAAACTTGCGGATTTTATTGAGTATATAAAATAAAATGAACTACATCGGCTCTAAATTATCACTCCTTGAATTTTTAGAAAATTCAATCAATAAAGTAGTTGATAAATAGTTAATGCAAAAAATAGAAATCATAAAGCAGATAAAACCGTTGAATATTTGCATTTTGTCGCTTGTTAATAAATTTTATCAAAAATGAAATTAAGGACTGTTAAAAATATTAAAAAATTATCAGGAAAGCGTGTTTTACTCCGCGTTGATTTTAATGTTGTGATAAAAAACGGAAGAGTGGCTGATGACACGAAAATAAAAGCAGCATTGCCGACAATAAATTATCTTTTTAAAAAAAACGCGAAGGTTATTTTAATAAGCCATTTAGGGAGACCAATGTCGGATGTTGGATGTTGGATGTCGGATGTCGGATGTCGGATGTCGGATTTCGGAAAATTTAGTTTAAAGCCAGTATCTAAAGTTTTAGGGAAATTATTAAATGATAAAAAGATTAAATTTATTAATGACTGCGTTGGCAAGAAAGTTAAAAATGAAATTGAAAAAATGAAAGATGGCGAGATTGTTTTATTAGAAAATTTGCGATTTTATAAAGAAGAAATAAAAAACAGCAGAATATTTGCTGAAAGTTTATCGCGTTTTGCCGATTATTATATTAATGATGCTTTCGCGGTTTCTCATCGCGCGCATTCTTCGGTTGCCGCAATAACAGACTATTTGCCAAGTTATGCTGGTTTTTTAATAGAAAAGGAGATGAAAAATTTATCTGTTTTACTTAAGCCGAAAAAGCCGTATATAGTTTTATTGGGAGGAGCGAAATTAAAAACAAAAATTAAGTTAATAGACACTTTAAGTAAAAAAGCCGACAAAATTTTAATCGGCGGAGTTATCGCGAATCAACTTTTAAAAATACAAGGATACGAAATAGGAAAAAGCATAATTAAAAAAAATATAACTAATTTGTCTTTGCGAGGAGGCGATAGCCAGCGAAATGCTATTATAGAAATAGCTGCGAATAATAAAATTTTATTGCCAAAAGATGTTATCACCGCGAAACAGATTAACGGAGGAGCGAGCGCTAAAGCAAAAAAGATAAGCGATGTTTTAAAAGATGAAATTATTTTAGATATAGGACCTGAAACAATTCGCGAATATGCTAAGATCTTAAAATCCGCGAAAACCATTTTATGGAACGGACCTATGGGAATGTTTGAATTAAAAAAATTTTCAAGCGGGAGTTTATCAATGGCAATGGCTGTCGCTTGTTCACGCAACGTTTTTACTGTTTGCGGCGGAGGAGAGACGACTACCGTTTTAAATCAAACTAAAATGGCAAATTTTATTAATTGTATATCAACTGGAGGCGGCGCGATGCTGGCGTATTTGGCAGGCGAAGAATTGCCAGGAATAAAACAGTTGTCATTGTAATTTTTTAATGGTATAATAAGAAAATTGAAAGTTCGTAAATTTTGCTGGTTCCGTATTTCTCTCGTAGTAAATATGCGATAAACTTTGGGCAGTGGAACCTAAATGCAAATTATTATTATTATTATTATTATTTATCAATTATTAATTATTTATAATTATGTCAAAATTTACAATTAAAGAAATTCGCGCGCGGGAAATTTTAGATTCTCGTTCAAATCCTACAATTGAAGCAGAAGTTATTTTACAGAATGGAGTTAGCGCGAAAGCAGGCGTGCCTTCCGGAGCTTCTACTGGCAGGCATGAAGCATTAGAGTTAAGAGATAAAGATAAAAAACGTTATAACGGATTGGGCGTTTTAAAGGTCGTAAAAAATGTTAATACAAAAATTAACCGATTATTAAAAGGGATTGATGTCCGAAAGCAAGAAGAAATTGACAAAAAATTGATTGCTTTAGATAATACTAAAAATAAAAAAAATATCGGCGCAAACGCGATTTTGGGAACATCGCTTGCTTGTTGCAGGGCGGCGGCGGAAATAAAAAAAGAGCCGTTATACAGATATATTTCAAATTGTTTTAAATTTAAAAATAGCCCGAATATTAAATTGCCGATCCCGATGTTTAATATTTTTAACGGAGGTGTTCACGCTGATACCAACTTGGATTTTCAGGAGTTTATGGTTGTGCCTATGGCGAAAAAAGTTTCTGAAAAAAGAAGAAAATTAAATAAAAATTCAGCCGAATACGCGCGTATGGGATCTGAAATTTTTAAGGAACTTGGCAAAGTATTAAAAGAGCGCGGATTAGACACTGATGTTGGAAATGAAGGCGGTTATGCTCCTGATATTTATTCTAGCATTCAAGCAGTTGATATGATTATCGCCGCGATTATGCGCGCAGGCTATATGCCAGGCAAAGATGTAGGCATTTCAATTGATGTTGGATCTTCTGTTTTATACGATGAGCGCAAAAAGAAATATATTTTTAAATTAGATAACGCAACATTTACGAATACTACTTTAATAGGGCTCTACCATGAGTGGTTTAGAAAATATCCGATTATATCAATTGAAGACGGTTTAGCCGAAGATGATTGGCAGGGGTGGCAGGAATTTACTGAGTTGTTAGAAGATGAAATAATGATAATCGGGGACGATTTGTTTGTGACAAATATTGATCGATTAAAAGAAGGGATTAAAAAAGGAGCGGCTAACGCTATTCTTATTAAGCCAAACCAAATAGGGACTTTAACCGAAACAATTCAGTGTGTAAAATTAGCGCAGGAGAATAACTATAAAGTTATAGTTTCGCATCGCAGCGGAGAAACAAATGATGATTTTATTGCGGATTTAGCAGTTGGGATCGGCGCTGATTATTTAAAAGCAGGAGCTCCAAATCGCGGGGAAAGAGTTGCGAAATACAATAGATTGATGAAAATAGAGGAATTATTAAATTCTGGCATATAAGATTACGCGACAAGTTTATTAAAAATTTTGGATTTTTTAATCCACATTTTTTATTTTTATGGCGGTTCAAAAACAAAAAAATTTACCATTAATTTTATTGATTCTTGATGGTTGGGGGATTACTAAAG
>JAYEJQ010000069.1:3870-8231 GCA_034660735.1 Patescibacteria group bacterium
ATTACGCGACAAGTTTATTAAAAATTTTGGATTTTTTAATCCACATTTTTTATTTTTATGGCGGTTCAAAAACAAAAAAATTTACCATTAATTTTATTGATTCTTGATGGTTGGGGGATTACTAAAGCGAATAGAGGAAATGCCGTAACTTTGGCAAAAACGCCTGTTTTAGATTCAATATATAAAAAATTTTCCAACACAAAACTGCGCGCGCATGGAAAATATGTCGGCTTGCCTAATAATCAAGACGGAAATTCAGAGGCCGGTCATATAAATATCGGCGCTGGCAGAGTAGTAGAACAAGACTCTGTTTATATAGATAAATGCATTAATGACGGAACTTTTTTTAAAAATAGTGTTTTTAAACAAGCGATTGATCATATAAAAAAGAACGGAGCAAAATTGCATTTAATGGGAATGTTATCTAACGGAGAAAGCGCGCATTCCAATCACGACCATCTTATAGCGCTTTTAACTTTAATGCGTTTGAAGGGCGTGAAAGTTAATTTACATTTATTTACAGACGGACGCGACAGCCATCAATATGAATCATTAAGACTATTAAAAAAATTAAAATTTTTTTTAAAAAATAAGGAGGAGATTTCTACTGTTATGGGGCGATTTTATGCTATGGATAGAAGGAAAAAATGGGAAAGAACAAAATCAGCATATGAATTATTAACAGAAGGGAAAGGATTGTCTTTCGCGAATGCCAAAGAAACGATTTTAGCTGGATATAATAGGGGGGAGACAGATGAATTTATAAAACCGAGCGTTGTAAATAAAGGTAAAATTAAATTAAAATCTATAATAGATAATAACGATTCCATTATCTTTTTTAATTTAAGGTCTGATCGCGCGCGACAACTTACAAAAGCCTTTGTCCAGCAAAAATTTACAGGATTTAAAAGAAATAAGATTTTAAAAAATATTTGTTTTGTAACAATGACTGATTTTGGTCCTGATTTATATGGAGTAACGACAGCTTATCAAAGCAGGGATTTAAAAGGAACTTTGCCGATAGCTTTAAAAAAATATAGGCAACTTTATATTACTGAAAGCGAAAAATATTCCCATATCACATATTTTTTAAACGGCGGTTATGCTGATCCAATATCTGGCGAGGACAGAATTTGCGTGGAGTCCCCGGATGTTAAGCATTATGATAAAATACCGCAGATGAGAACAGAAGAGATTGGCAAAAAAATAATCTCTTTTTTGAATAACGATAAATACGATATTATAGTCGCTAATTTTGCAAATTCTGATATGGTTGGGCATACTGGCAATTTGCAAGCTGGCATTAAAGCGGTTGAATTTATAGACAAAACAGTTGGACAGATTTTAAAAGCCATATTAAAATTAAATGGCTCTATGATGATTACCGCTGATCATGGAAATATTGAGGAAATGATTGATCTGGAAACAGGGGAGATAGACACAGCTCATTCAAAAAATTTAGTTCCTTTTATTTTGGTTGGAAAAAATTTTACAAAAATAAAATTGATAAAATCAGGAGGATCTTTATGCAATATAGCCCCGACTATTCTTGATGTTTTAGGAATAAAAAAACCGACAGAGATGACAGCGAAGAGTTTAATAAAAATAAAAAACTAAAAATTAAAAAATAATTTTGATTTTTGCATTTTGATTTTTGAATTGTTAAGTTTATGCGTCCAAAACCTACAGTTTTAATTATTTTAGATGGGTGGGGAGTTGCTCCTCATTATTCTGGAAATGCGATCACTATTGCTGATCCGCAATTTTTTGGTTATTTGTCTAATAATTTTCCAACAGCTGTTTTACAAGCTTCAGGAGAAGCAGTCGGTTTGGCGTGGAATGAAGTTGGTAATTCTGAAGTGGGGCATTTGAATATTGGTTCAGGAAGAATTGTTTATCAAAATTTAACGAAAATTTCTAAATCAATAGAGGAATATACTTTTTATAAAAATAAAGCTTTAAATAGCGCTTTTGAGCACGCTAAAGGCAATAATTCAAAAATTCATCTTTTAGGTCTGCTTTCAAGCGGAGGAGTTCATAGTTATCTAAGCCATCTATATGCTTTGTTGGAAATGGCAAAAAGGCAAAATTTTACAGAGGTATATATCCATTTAATTTTAGACGGCCGCGACAGTCAATATAATGAAGGAATTAATTTAGTTTCCCGCTTAATAAATAAATTAGATAATATGAAGATCGGCAAAATAGCCACTCTTTCTGGTCGATCGTATGCTATGGACAGGGATAATAATTGGGAAAGGATTGAAAAAGCTTATTCTGCTATAGTAAACGGAAAGTCCGACAGATATAATAAAGATCCAATAAGTATTATTGATAAATCGTATCAGGAAAATAATTTTGACGAGGAATTTATTCCGACGGTTATTACTGACAGCGATAAAAATCCGATTGCGAAGGTTGAAGATAATGATTCAGTTATTTTTTTTAATTTTAGGAGCGATCGGGCAAGACAATTAACTAAAGCGTTTAGTCTGCCCGCTTTTGATAAATTTAACAGGGAGCATTATTTAACTAATCTCAAATTTGTCACTTTTACGGAATATGAAAAAAATTTGCCGGTTGAGGTCGCGTTTCCAAGAGAAGAAATTAAAAATCCTCTCGCTAAAGTTATCAGCGATAATAAATTAACACAGTTGCATATTGCCGAAACGGAAAAATACGCCCATATTACATATTTTTTTAATGGCGGAAAAGAAGAGCCGTTTTTAGGCGAAGATAATGTCATAATACCTTCGCCAAAAACCGCAAGTTATGACCAGATTCCTGAAATGTCAGCTAAACTCATAACACAAAGAGTTATTAAAGATGTGATGGCTGATAAGTATGATTTTATAGCGATAAATTTTGCCAATTCTGATATGGTAGGACATACTGGCAATCTTGAGGCGGCTGTGAAAGCTATTAAATTTCTTGATGGCTGTTTACAGGAAATCGTTGAGCTTATTTTAGCAAAAAATGGAGCCGCGATTATTATCGCTGATCATGGCAACTCAGAAGAGATGATTGACAAGCAAAGCGCTGAAATTATTAAGGAGCATAGTAATAATCCAGTTCCGATTATTGTTGTTAAAAATGATTTAAAAGGCGATAGCGTTGGTTTTTTATCACCGCTTAAAAATAAAAGCAGTTTAAGCGATTTACAGCCGTCTGGGGTATTGTCAGATGTAGCCCCAACCATTTTAAAAATAATGGAAATCCCAAAACCGCCAGAAATAACAGGAATATCGTTAGTTTAACACAACAATGAAAAAAATTTTAATTATAGTAACAAAAGGTGATATCGGAGGAGCGCAAGTTTCGGTTTTAAATTTAGCACGCGAATTAAAAAATCGTGGTTTTGATATTTGCGTTGGATTTGGAAAAGGCGATTTTTTAAAAAATGAACTAAAAAAAGAGAATATAAAATTTGTCCGATTTCAAAATTTAAAACGGACGCGCAATTTTTTAGCGAATGTTTTTTTTATTTTTGAAATCAGAAAGTTTTTAAGCAAATATAATTTCGATATTGTCCATTTTAACAGTTCTAACGCGCTTTTTGGCGCAATTGGCGCAAAATTTTTACAATTTAAGCCAAAAACAATTTTTACTTTTCACGGTCTCTCTGTTTTGGATGGAAATTATCAAACAAATAAAGCATTGAAACTTGTTTATTGCTGGTTTTTTAGAATTTTTCTTATTTTTATTGACAGACCTGTTTTTGTGAGCCAAAAAAATTTAGATGTTGCTTTGAAAATCAAACTTGTTGAAAAAGGAAATTTGATTTACAACGGACTTAATTTTACTGAACAAAATTTTTATTCAGCAGAAGAAGCGAGAGAGTATTTTCAAAAAAGAGCAAGAATTAATTTGCAAAATAAATTTATAATTGGATCAATTGGAAGACTATCTTATGCTAAAAATTACGAATTTTTAATCTCTACTTTTCCTGAAATTTTAAAAATTAGAAAAGACGCTATTTGTTTAATTATAGGAGAGGGCAACGAAAGAAAAAAGTATGAAAATTTAATTCGCAAATTAAATTTAAAAGAAAAAGTTTTTTTAATAGGAGAGACTAAAAATGCTTATCAATATCTTAAATTATTTAATCTGTTTGTTTTGCCGTCAAGATATGAAGGACTGCCGATTGTCTTAATAGAAGCGCTTTTTGCCACAATTCCAATTTTAGCGAGCGATGTTGGCGGGAATAGCGAAATTTTAAATAATTCAAAATACCAACTTTATAGATTAAATGATAAAAACGATTTTTTAAATAAATTTAAGAATATTGCTAATAATAAAAATATTTGCGGAAAAATAGCGAATAATAATAAAATTATGTCAAATAAATTTTTATTAAAAAA
>JAYEJQ010000070.1:0-1603 GCA_034660735.1 Patescibacteria group bacterium
TCTAAAATATCGCTTTTATTTTTTTTAGAATAAAAACAATATCTATCTATTAAATAATTAAATTGCCTTTTATTAAATTTACCATGAATTTTTATATATACTAATCCGCAATCGTCCATAATTCCAGTATGTTCAAAGTCATAAAAATTCATCTTTCCTGAATTATCAATAATAACGTTTGATTGTATGTCGCCCCAACAAAATCCCATTTTTTCAAAATTAACTTTACGGCTACTTAAATATTTCAAATTTTCATCCAATTTTATTTTTATCCAGTCAGATAGATTTTTCGGAATATCGCCTTTTTTAGTTTCGTTAAATCGATTAAAACCATATTTTTTTAATAATTCAACAGGTGTTATAATTTTAATTTTTTTTAATTTATTTTTTTCGCAAAAATTAAAGAAGTCAGATACGTTTAAAATAAATAATTTATGTAATTGTTTCGCAAATAAATCTATCTGTTTATTAGAAAAATTTTTTGTAGATACTCTCTCGCCTTTGATAAATTTTTCTATTAAAAAATTATTTTTTTTATCATAAAATAAAGCCTTTGGACAAAAATCAATATTTTTCTTTTCAAAATATTTTAAAAAAATGTATTCTTTTTCTAACGAATATACAAATTGCTTCTCGTCGCTTTTTTTTAATCTTAAAACAAATTTATTATCATTTTCTTTAATTAAAAAATTAAAATTTCCATAACCATCCGCTAAAAATGAAACTTTCGGATTTTTTACCAACAAAGAATTTATTGCTAATTTTTTAATTTTATCTAAATTGAAATCCATCTGTTCTTAATTTTTAACAACTAATTTCTGACTTGCTTCCTTTCTCCATTTTCCAGATTTCCAATCACAAGGAGTGTCTAAGATGGCAACTTTACATTCAATAGGTTCTTCTCCATCCCATTCTAAATTGCTTACCAATTCTCCTGTATCCTTATCAGCTTCAAACATATTATCAAGTTTCCAGCCATTTGGGTCGCTTGGCAAGCAAATAGATTTCTGTTTATCTATTAAACGAGACAATGTTGATATAGGATGATCATTAGAAATTCTTATTTCTACAATGTTGTCTCCTGTCTTTTTAATAATTAATCCTGAAATTTGATTATTGAAATCTAATATTGTATTTTTATTCCATTCCTGATTTTTTTTGATTGTTTCTGGGTCTGACTGATCTAAACAAAGCCAAAGACTATTATTTCTTTTATCTCCCTCCTCGTGACTTGATCCGTTATCATAGCCTAACCCATGAATTCCATGATTAAGTTTTTGCTCAATAACTAATTCACCATCTTGCTCTAATCTGCATTCTGCCTCTTTTACTCCGTATTTTTCTAAAGAATTTTTAAATTCTTCTAATAACTGCTCCTTAGTTTTTTCTTGCTCTATTTGATTTTCAAAACTCATATTTTTTTAGTTAAAATAAATTAAAATTTATTTTTTATCTTTTTTGGTTCCGTATAAACTACGGCTCTGTTTTCTTCCTTCAACTCCTTGAGTGTCAAGGACGCCGCGGACAACATGGTATCGCACGCCTGGCAAATCCTTAACTTTTCCGCCACGGATTAAAACAATGGAATGTTCTTGTAAATTAT
>JAYEJQ010000071.1:0-32629 GCA_034660735.1 Patescibacteria group bacterium
ATTGGAAAATTGAGGTTAGGAAACTTAAAACAAGGAAAATGGCGGCACTTAACTGATAGCGAAATTAAAATATTAAAATCCGAAATCTGACATCCAAAATCCGAAACGGAGAGGTGCTAGAGTGGTTGAATAGGACGCTCTCGAAAAGCGTTGCGCCCGCAAGGGCGCCGAGGGTTCGAATCCCTCCCTCTCCGCCAATTTACAATTTCAGAGTTTTGGAGGATTTTTGTTTTTTCTTGTGCCTGCGGCGCGGTCGCGCTCCGCGCTAAAAGGGCTGAATTTGCAACGATTTGCCACGCGGAGCGTGGCAAATCGTTGCAAATTCAGCCCTTTTAACTTCGCCCGCAGGCAAGGCTATCGCACTGCAGGTGCGTAAAACTTCCGAAAACTCTGAAATTGTAAATTGGCGATACCTTTTGGTTGAAATTCTAACTTTCTTTGAACAAAATCCAGAATAATGAGGTGCGTTTCCGCTTGCCTCCGCGGAGTTTATCCCGCACTTCGTTGCGGGGCTACGGCAAACCAAAACAGAAATTTTTTCATTTGCTAACTATAGTATGTAGAACTAAAATTAGCAAGTGTGTATACTAAAATTAACTTTCAAAAATACTAAAAAGATTCTAATGAAAAAAGAAATTTTATTAAAATTTGGGGAAAAAGTCAAAGAAGAGAGATTAAAACAAGGAATTTCTCAAGAGGAATTGGCTTCTAAGGCGGGAGTACACAGAACTTATATTGGAATGATAGAAAGAGCAGAAAAAAATATTACCCTAGGAAATATTGAAAAAATGGCAAAAGCCTTAAAAATACCAACTAAGGAACTTTTTTAATTTTGTATTATGCAACCGAATAAAAAATTTATCACAATTAAAGATACCGAAAATAAAGTTAAAGCTCTTTTGAACGAGCTTGTTTTACAGCCAAGGATAAATGCAATTAAATGGTCTCAAATAACAAAACAAACACCAAATATTAAAATCGGATACCCAGGACAACACCTTGCATCTTTAATTACAGGAATGGAAGGCGAAAGGACGGGAGCAAGAGGAAATGATTTAATAGACGGATCAGAGGTAAAATCATGTTCAAGAATAGATCAGCTTGATTTGTGCAAAGACTGTAAAACTCCAGTGGCAAGGCTTGAAAATGAATGTTCAAATTGTGGCTCAAATAATATTGATCGAAAAAAAGATTCAAAATGGCTCTTTTCTGTTAGAACTAAAGACGAATTGAATGTTTTATTACATGAGGTAAAAAGAGTATTTTTAATCATTGGCGATTATCCAAATTTCGAAAATAATGATTTTGAAACTTTAAGATTCCAAGCGTTTGAAATTTGGCCAGAAAATCCAAAAAATAAAAAATTTTCTGAAATAATGACCAATTACTATAATAAAATATATTTGGCTCACAAAAAGAAAAATCCAAACAAAACTCCAGCTCCAAAAAACTTTTGGCCATACCAATATCAATTTTATATTTGTAATCCAATTCTTGTTTTTTCCTGTATAGTAGTGAAATCAAATTCTAATCCAAAAATAAATATTGAATATTATTTAAAACCTGTTGCTGACCGTTCAAAGAAAAAATCTATTTTAATGCCAGCGAATATATTAAATGAAAAAGAAATTGATTTACTTTTTAGAAAAGCGCCAAAAGAAGAGATTTTGAAAATGATTAAAAAAGAGCATAAAATTAAAAAAATAAAGAAACTCTCTTTAAAGGAAAAACAAGAAATGTTTATTGGTATTGATGAAAATTTAAGAAATTATTTGCCTCTCAGAGATACTGATAAAATTTCCATTGCTAAAAGCAAATATTCAAGAAGAAAAAATTCAAAATAGTTTAGGAGTTCTTTTTAAGTTTTTTATTCTTTCTTTCGCTATTTTTGTGTATTTTTTATCAATATCAATACCGATATAATTTCTTTTAAGTTCAGCACAAGCTAAGGCGGTCGAACCTGCACCAACAAAAGGATCCAAAACAGTCATTCCTTCATTGCTACTTGCTTTTACTATTCTTTCAATAAGACGCACTGGTTTTTGTGTTGGGTGATATCGTTTTTCTTTGTAAAAATCAATATCATTCCAGACATCAGTAAATCCCATTTGGGCGTTAAAGATAAAATTTACTTCTGAATACGGTTTTTTAAATTTTAATATTTTTTCAAGCTTTTCCCATTGTTCTTTTGTTGGAATTTGAGCCAATATATTTTTACCAGTATACAAAGACCACAAACCGCCTCCGTTACTTTTAACTTCCATCGCTTCATTTATTTCTTTTGCGGTTAAGTCAGTTTCTTTTTGTCTATCAAGAAGAAACTTTTTTATTTCTGGTTGGTTATTGTAAGCAAAAAATAGAATACTTTCTGTCACATTGGGAAACATCTTATAGTTTTTTGTTGCTCTTCCGCTAACAGATCTCATTCCTTTGTTGATTATTATTTGCTGTCTTAAGGAAAAACCTTCTTTCTCAATTTCGGGGAGTAAATATGCTAAAGTTTTAAAGTACCCGAATAAATAAAAAGAACCTGTTTTTTTTGTAATTCGTACAAGCTCTTTGAGCCATTGTTTGCACCAAATAATATAATCGTTCTCGGTTCGCCATTTATAATCCCATTTTTCATTTATTACTTTCCAGTATGGAGGATCAGCAACAATCAAATCAATTGAATGATCTGGAATTTTTTTTAATTCTTCAACTACATCTCCGCAAATAATTTTATTTAATGGTAATTTAGAATATTTTTTTACTTGCTTTTCTTCCTTTTTTTTTATGATTTCTGTATCTAAAATTTTATTTTTTATCACATCAACAACAAGACCTTGAATGATAATTTCTTGCTCGTCTTTTTTTATAATGATTGGTTCATATTCTTTATTAGCTGGTTGCAGGCGTATTTGATTTTTTTCTTTGTAGAATGTTTTTAATGTTGCCTCGTAATTATCAATCAAGGCAACTACTTTCTGTCCATTTTCAGCGACCTGCTGTTCTTTTACCAAAATAATATCACCATCATTGATATTTTCATCAATCATGCTTTTTCCTGCCACTCGCAAAGCGTAAAAATTTCCGCTTCTCATTATTTTTGTTTTTGGTATAGCAATTGTTTCTTTTTCTTGAATAGCTTCAATTGGTTGTCCCGCAGCAATTGTTCCCATTAAAGGAATTTTTACCATTTGCTGGCTTTCATAAACGGATATTGATCTTGGGCTGTTTTCTTCCTTATTCAAAAATCCTTCTTCTTGCAGTTTCTTTATATGAAAATGGGCGGTTGAAACAGAGGCAACTTTGAGTTTTTTGCGTATCTCTTCCAAAGAGGGGGCATACCCTTTTTTCTTGTGATATGAGGATATAAAGTCTAAAACTTGTTTTTGTTTTTTTGTTAGCATAAATATTTGACTTTATTTTTTATTAAATCTATACTTATAGTATAATAGAAAGAAAATAGAAAGTCAAAAGTTAATTTATTCACAAATTTTATTTTTAATTTAATCTAAAAATTATGCAAAAACGAACAGCAACAAAATCACAAGTTAAAAAAGAGCGGGGCTTAAAAAAGGTTACAAAGGTTATTAAGCAAAAAGGTCATCCGTCAGGCAAACTGCCCAAAGGTAAAATTTTACACCATGTTAATTCAGTTGCCACTGGCGGAAAAACAACAAAGAAAAACACTCGTATCGTTACAAAGTCAAGGCATAAACAAATACACAAAAACCGCAACAAACGAGGAAAAATTTAATATTAAAAACAAATAAATTATGGAAAACAAGCGTAAACATCTCGAATTTATTCAGGCAATCATCAGTCGAATGGCTGGCAATTTGTTTTTCTTGAAAGGATGGACTATCACATTAATTGTGGCACTTTTCGCATTTTTTGTAAAAGACGCGAATACCGATTTTATTTTTGTCATTTATTTCCCAGTCATTATTTTTTGGATATTGGATGGGTATTTTCTTTCACAAGAACGATTATTCAGGGCGTTATATAATCATGTGCGAAAACTAGATGAAAAGGAAATTAACTTTTCAATGAATACAAATAAATATAATGAGGACAAAAGGAATGGTTGGCTACACTCAATGTTTTCGAGTACGCTTCTATTTTTTTATTTGCCACTTGTCGGCGTTATGTTATTAGTTACATATTTAATAAATTAAATTCAAAGTTATGAGAAAAGTATTTTTTAGCTTCAAATACAAGGATGTATCAAGAACAATGATTGTTAGGAATAGTTGGGTTGCTCAAGGAAAAGATGCGGCGGGTTTTATTGACTCCGCCGATTTTGAGGACTTGAAACGACAAGGTGACACAGCAATTAAAAACTGGATAGATAAACAACTCAATGGAACATCAGTTACTGTCGTCTTAGTAGGCGAAAAAACTTGTGATAGCAGGTGGGTAAAATATGAGATTGAAAAAAGCATTGAAATTGGGAATGGCTTATTAGGAATTGATGTAAGTAAGATAGAGGATTTGCAGGGTAATACTTCTGAAAGATGTGGCAAAATTCCAAAAGGTTACAATTTTTACCTTTGGAACAACGATGACGGATATCACAAAATGGGCGATTGGATTGAGAAAGCGGCGAAAGATGCTGGAAGATAAAAGCCCCGCAAAAAAATCGGACGAAGCCCAAAAAGCAAAAGGGCAAAAAGGAAGGGGTCTATTCCGCTTTTACATTGGTATTGATTTTATTTTCAAAATGGTTTAAAATAATAATATAAAAAAACAGGCATTACGCCTTTGTTTTATTTTGGGTTATATGCTGTTTTAACGGATATATTTTTATTTTCGCGGTTAATATTTACGTTTAGCAAAAGTTTATTTTGGCGTAAAGCACACCCTGTATTGTACCCGTAGCTCAATTGGATAGAGTGTCTGGCTTCGGACCAGAAGGTTGCAGGTTCGAGTCCTGCCGGGTACACCTATAAGATATCCGCCTGTAGCTCAATCGGCAGAGCAGGGGCCTCTTAAGCCCAAGGTTCTGGGTTCGATTCCCAGTGGGCGGACAAATTTGGAGTTGCCATAAATATTGTATTTATCAGCCGCTATTCTTGACATTTATTTTTATTCTTTTATAATAAAAATAAATTAGCACTCCTTGAATAGAAGTGCTAAAAATTTAATTTATAATTTAGTAGTTTATTATTATGTAATACAGACACCATGTTTTTATTCATAGTCTTTAAGCTATTTTGTTTTTATGGAAATAAAACCATTAAATGACAATGTTATTGTCAAGGGAATTTCCGAGGACGAAGTTACGAAATCAGGTATTATTCTCCCAGACACAATTGATAAAGAGCGTCCGGAAAAAGGCGAAGTAATAGCTGTCGGTCCTGGTAAAATGTTAGATAGCGGAAACAGGGCTACGATTAGCGTTGAAAAAGGACAAAAAGTTATTTTTAAAAAATATGGACCTGACGAAATAAAAATAGACGGAAAAGAAGTTTTAGTAATTTCCGAAAGCGATATAATCGCAATAATTGAATAATTTTAATAAATTAAATTAAATTAAAAAAGAATTGAATTATAAATTATGAATATATTCTTAATTCTTAATTCTTAATTCTTAATTCAAATATTATGGCTAAACAAATTTTATTTGACGAAAAAGCGAGAACATCGCTAAAAAAAGGAGTAGATCAACTTACTAACACTGTTAAAATTACATTAGGCCCTAAGGGCAGAAATGTTGTTTTAGATAAAGGTTTCGGCTCTCCGACTATCACAAAAGACGGAGTGACAGTCGCAAAAGAGATAGAATTAAAAGACAAATTTGAGAATATAGGCGCGGAATTAGTAAAAGAAGTTGCCTCAAAAACAAATGATGTCGCAGGAGACGGAACAACAACAGCGACTATTTTAGCGCAGTCAATGATTCAAGAAGGACTAAAATTAGTATCAGCAGGCGCAAGCCCTATTGACATTAAAAGAGAGATTGAGGCAAAAGTCGTGAAAGTCATTAAAAAGTTAAAAGAGATGAGCAAAGAAATTTCAACAAAAGAAGAAATTTCCCAAGTCGCGTCTATCTCGGCAAATGATAAAGAGATTGGAAATATAATAGCTGAAGCTATGGAAGCTGTTGGAAAAGAAGGAGTTATTACAGTTGAAGAAGGTCAGTCTTTTGGAGTTGAAAAGGAAGTGGTTGAAGGAATGCAGTTTGACAACGGATATGTTTCTCCATATATGATAACTAACTCGGATACAATGAAGGCTGAATTTGAAAATTCTTATCTGCTTATCACTGATAAAAAGGTTGCGTCATTGCAAGAAATTTTGCCATTATTGGAAAAACTGGCGCAGGCTGGACATAAAGATTTGGTCATCTTGGCAGATGATATTGAAGGCGAAGCGCTGGCGACTTTTGTTGTTAATAAATTGCGCGGAACATTTAATGTTTTGGCTGTCAAGGCTCCTGGATTTGGGGATAGAAAAAAAGCGATGCTGGAAGATATCGCGCTTTTAACAGGAGGAAAAGTAATTTCAGAAGAGGTCGGCTTAAAATTGGAAAATGTTACGATTGAAGATTTAGGACAGGCGCGAAAAGTTGTTTCAACTAAAGAGAATACAACAATTATTGAAGGAAAGGGCGATGAGACAGTCATTAAAGACAGAGTCACTCAAATTAAAAAAGAGATAGAGATGATTGACAGCGATTTTGATAAAGAAAAATTACAGGAGCGGCTTGCGAAATTGGCTGGCGGAGTTGCTGTTATTAAAGTAGGAGCGGCAACAGAAACTGAAATGAAAGAAAAGAAGCACCGTATTGAAGACGCTTTAGCGGCCACAAAAGCCGCTGTTGAAGAGGGTGTTGTTCCAGGAGGCGGAATTGCTTTAGCAATCGCGGGAGATATTTTCACGCAATTAATGGGTGAAGACGATGGTGATAAGGCTAACTTATTAATCGGCGATAAGATAGTTGATAATGCTATGCTGGAACCGATTCGCCAAATTGCCTACAACGCGGGCAAGGACGGATCTTTAATTATGTTTGATATTATTCGCAAGCACAGAAAAGGAAATACTAATATCGGATACAATGCGGCAAAAAATAAATTTGAAGATATGATGTCTGTCGGAATTGTTGATCCGACGAAAGTCACTCGCAGCGCCTTGGAAAACGCGGCAAGTGCGGCGGCTATGTTCCTGACAACTGAAGCTGTAATCACAGACGCGCCAGAAGAAAAAAGTGAAGTTCCTGCTGGAATGCCTGGCGGAATGGGAATGCCAGGAGGAATGGGCGGAGGAATGCCAATGATGTAAAATGATTTTTTTTAAATTTAAACCCGATAAAAAAGCAAGGAAAATTTCCTTGCTTTTTTGGTTTGCTAATAGACTTGTTGTGTAATCAACTATTTAATATTCCCCCCATGACAAGGGGGATTAAGGGTGTTTTTGAATTACAAAACTTTTCGAAAAAATTTTCGTAATTCAGGATAATATAAAAAAATAAATAAATAAAGTTAGTTTTTTAAAAATTAAGAAAGTATTTACATAAAATGATTTTTTAGTTATCCACAAAAAACACTTGACACTTGTGTTATTTTCTATTATAAATAAAGAATAGAAAAGTTAATTTGTATTTTAGTTAAATTTTAATATAGATCCGCTGTGTTGATTGTATTTAAAAAACAGCGTAGCGCTTAAAGCGCAATGATAAAAATTACTTAAAAGAATATTGTTTATTTAAAAATTCGACTCTTTAAAAGAGGCGAAGATTTTTTGTGTTTTAAAATATAATTCTTAGCAGAATATTAATATTATTTTTTATGAAACAACAATCTCAAAAAAGAATCTTTTTTTCTTATGATAATGAAAACGAATCATCAACTGCAAAAAATAGGCTAAAATACTCAATCTCTTTTAAAGACAAAAAAGAGATAATCCCGTTGCCTGATTTAGTAGAAATTCAAAAAAAATCGTATGACCATTTTTTGCGAGAAGGAATTAATGAAATATTCGATGAAATTTCTCCAATTGTTGATTTTGCCGGAAAAGGATTAAGCCTTTCCTTTTCAAATTATTATTTTGACGAACCAAAATTCGACGAAGAAGAAAGCAAAAGAAAAAATGTAACTTATGAGGTGTCAATTCGTGTTGTGAGTGAATTAAGAAAAGATAAAAAAATAATAAATAAGCAGGAAATTTATTTAGGAGATATTCCTCTTATGACAAAAAACGGAACTTTTATAATAAACGGAATTGAACGATGTATTGTGTCTCAACTTATTAGGAGTTCTGGAGTATTTTTCTTTTCTGAAAATGTCAAAGGTCAAAATTATTATGGAGCAAAAGTTATTCCAAATAGAGGCGTATGGCTTGAGATAGAGACTGACGCAAATAATGTTATTTGGGTTAAAATTGACCGCAAAAGAAAAATTGCTGTCACTTCTTTATTGCGCGCCATCGGATACAGTTCTGATGACGAAATTACAAATTTATTCAAAGATGATAAAAAAAATACTAATATTAGTTATATTGACGAAACTCTTAAAAAAGACATTACTAAAAATAAAGATGAGGGCTTAATGGAGATTTACAAAAGATTAAGACCTGGAGATTTGGCTGGAATTGATAATGTAAGAAATTTAATCAACGCAATGTTTTTTAATTTTGGCAGGTATGATTTCGGCAAAGTTGGAAGATATAAAATAAACCGTCGCTTCAATGAAAATATTCCTGATAATAAAGAAAATAGAATTTTTAGAAGGGAAGATTTAGTAAATATTATTAAAGAAATTATCAAACTTAATATTTCCCAAGCAGATGCCGACGATATTGATCATTTAGCTAATCGTCGCGTAAAAACAGTAGGAGAACTTGTGCAGAATAGATTTAGGATCGGGATGGTAAGAATGGAAAGAATTGTTAAAGACAAAATGAGCACGCTTGACGAAACAAGTATGTCTCCTGCTCGCTTAATAAATTCCCGTCCTTTAATAGCGGTGATAAGAGAATTTTTTATGTCGTCTCAACTCTGCCAATTTATGGATCAGAATAATCCTTTAGCAGAATTAGAGCACAAAAGAAGGCTGTCAGCTATGGGACCTGGCGGACTAACTCGCGAAAGAGCTGGATTTGAAGTCCGCGATGTCCATAGAACTCATTATGGCAAAATATGCCCTATTCAAACGCCAGAAGGACCGAATATTGGATTAGTAGGACAATTAGCTACTTATGCAAGGATTAACGAATGCGGTTTTATGGAGACTCCTTACAGGAAAATTTTGCATAATGTTAAAAATAATGGAAAAGCTGCTATTGAAAAAATCGCTCGCGAAGATATTAAAATTAAATCAAAAATTTTAATAAAAAAAGGAGAAGTTATAAGCAAATCTAAAGCTGAACAATTATCCAAAATTAAAGATATAAAAACAATCGCCATCAAACCGATGGTAAGCGATGAAATAATTTATTTAGACGCTTTTCACGAAGATAACACCGTTATAACTACGGCTAACGCAAAACTTGACAAAAAAGGATATTTTATTGATGAAAAAATAAATGTGAGGAAATGCGGAATTCCAGATATTGAATATGCTGAAAAAATTGATTATATGGATGTGTCTCCAAAGCAAATTATTTCTATCGCCACTTCTTTAATTCCATTTTTAGAACATGACGACGCAGTCCGTGCTTTAATGGGTAGTAATATGCAAAGGCAGGCCGTCCCTTTAGTAAAACCTGAAGCGCCTTTAATTGGAACTGGAATTGAAGAAGAAGCCGCAAGATGGTCAGGGCATATTGCAAAAGCTGACGCTGACGGCGAAGTTTTGAGTATATCGGCTGATAATATTGAAATTTTAGAAAAAAATAAAAAAATAAAAATTTATAAATTATTAAAATTTACAAGATCAAACCAGTCAACTTCAATCAACCAGCATCCAATTGTAAACGTCGGAGAAAAGATTAAAGCAGGACAGGCTATAAGCGATGGACAGGCGATTGATAAAAAAGAATTAGCTTTAGGAAGAAATGTTTTAGTAGCTTTTATGTCTTGGGAAGGACTCAATTACGAGGACGCAATTATTATTTCAGAAAGAGTTGCAAGAGAGGATATGTTCAGTTCTGTACATATAAATAATTATACTATTGATATTCGCGATACTAAGCTCGGCTCAGAAGAAGTTACGCGCGATATTCCTAACGTCGGAGAAGAAAAAATTAAAGATTTAGATGAAACTGGAATAGTGAGAATAGGCGCCGAGGTTAAATCAGGAGATATTTTAGTCGGCAAAATCACTCCAAAAGGCGAAACTGAATTATCAAGCGAAGAAAAGTTGTTAAGAGCTATTTTTGGAGAAAAAGCTAAAGATGTGAGAGATAGTTCGTTGGTTCTTGAACATGGAGAGCACGGAAAAGTTGTTGGGGTTGAAATTTTTTCGCGAGGGCATGGAGATAAAATGCAACCTGGGGTAATAAAAACTATTCAAATTTCAATTGCTAATTTAAGGAAAATTCAGGTCGGTGATAAGATGGCAGGACGGCACGGAAATAAAGGTGTAGTATCTAAAATTGTGCCTGTGGAAGATATGCCATATCTTGAGGACGGCACTCCGATTGATATCATTCTTTCTCCGTTAGGAGTAATATCCCGTATGAACTTGGGACAGATTTTAGAAACTCATCTTGGCTTGGCGGCGAAAGCTGGCGGATATAAAGCCGCAACTCCTGTATTGGATGGAATTCCAGAGGATATTATCCGAAACGAACTTAAAAAATACGGGTATCCAGAAGACGGAAAAATGACTCTTTACGACGGACGTACAAGCGAGCCGTTTAATGAAAAAACCGTGATCGGATATATATATGTTCTTAAACTCAACCATATGGTTGAGGATAAAATTCACCAGCGGTCAATAGGTCCTTATTCTTTAATTACACAGCAGCCACTTGGCGGGAAAGCTCAATTCGGCGGACAGAGATTTGGGGAAATGGAAGTCTGGGCATTAGAAGGATACGGGGCTTCGCATATTCTACAAGAGATGCTCACGATTAAATCAGACGATGTCCCCGGCAGATCTAAAGCTTATGAATCCATTATTAAAGGAGAAGAGATTAGCAAGTTAAATACCCCTGAATCTTTCAATGTTTTAGTCCGCGAATTCAAAGGGCTTGGAATAGATGTTGAACTATTAAAAAAAGACGACAAAGGATATAAAGTAGTTAAAGAGGAAAAGTAGAAAAATTTATACTTAAATTTAAAAAAATTATGTTGAATATTTAGAAAATAACTTTTTATTTTTTACCATAAATATTTTTTCGCATTCATTAAAAAAACAAATTATTAATCCTAAAAAAAATTATATTATAGACAATGGAATAGCTAATCAAGTCGCTTATAGATTCTCTAAAGATAAAGGAAAATTCTTGGAAAATTTGGTTTTTTTTAAATTAAAACGAGAAGATAGAGATGTATATTATTATAAGACAAAAAGCAATAAAGAAGTTGATTTTTTAACAATTAAATCAGGGGGAAAAGAACTAACGCAAGTGTCGCAAAGCATTAAAAATAAAATAACAAAAGATAGAGAAGTCGGCGGATTAATAGAAGCGCTGCAAGAAACAGGTTTAAAAAAGGGCGTTATTTTAACCGAAGACGAAGAAGATTTATTAAATATTGAAAAAAAACAAATAATAGTTAAACCTATATATAAATGGTTGCTTCAATAGATTTGAGCGCGCAAGTCTAATGTTAAAATTTTTTTAAAAATTAATAATTAAAATATTTCTATGTCAGATTATGTAAAAAATATGGATTTTGACGCAATTAGGCTGAAATTAGCCTCGCCTGATGTTATTCATGGTTGGTCGCACGGCGAAGTATTAAGACCTGAAACCATTAATTATCGCACCCAAAAGCCTGAGAAAAACGGTCTTTTCTGCGAGAAAATTTTCGGTCCTTCAAAAGATTGGGAATGCTATTGTGGAAAATATAAAAAAATCCGCTATAAAGGGATAATTTGTGATAAGTGCGGAGTTGAAGTAACAAGATCAATAGTCCGCCGCGAACGGATGGGGCATATTGAGTTGTCGTCACCCGTGAGCCATATCTGGTTTTTAAGAAACGTGCCTTCAAAAATCGGAAATATTTTAGGACTATCACCAATGGCTCTTGAAAAGGTTATATATTTTGCTAATTTTATCATAACTAAAGTTGATGAAGAATTAAAATTAGAAACGTTAGAAGAGATAAAAAATGAATTCAGCAATAAAAAGAAAAAAATAAAAAAAGAGTATAAAGAAAATATCGCGCAAGCTGAAAAAGATTATAAAAATGATTTAGATAAAAAAAATGATCGAATTGCTGAACTTGCCAAAATCAGAGAGGAAAATATCAGCGAACTTGAAAATGTTTTGGCTTCAGCTGAAAAAGAATTAAAGGATTTAAAAAAATTAAATATTATAACTGAAATAGAATATCAAGATCTGTCAATGAGATTCGGACATATTTTTGAAGCGTTAATCGGAGCAGAAGCAGTAGATGAGCTGTTAAAAAAGATTGATTTAGACAAAGAAATACAAGACGCGCAAGCAAAAATAAAATCGTTAAAGGGGATAAAATTTGAAAAAACTTCTAAAAGATTAAAACTTCTTAAGAGTTTAAAGTTGAACGATATCAGACCTGAATGGATGATTTTAAAAACGATTCCCGTGATTCCACCTGATTTGCGTCCAATGGTTGCTCTTGACGGCGGACGTTTTGCTACGTCTGATTTAAATGATTTATATCGCAGGGTCATTAATAGAAACAATCGTTTAAAGCAGTTAAACGCGCTAAATGCGCCAGAAGTAATTTGCAGAAATGAAAAAAGAATATTGCAAGAGGCTGTTGACGCTTTAATAGATAATAGCGCGCGACATTCAAAAACAACCACGGCGTCAACTGGACAAAAAAGACAATTAAAATCAATAGCTGATGTTTTAAAAGGAAAACAAGGCAGATTTAGGCAAAATTTATTAGGAAAACGAGTTGACTATTCAGGGCGAAGCGTAATCGTCGTTGGACCTTCATTGAAACTTAATCAATGCGGATTGCCTAAAAAAATGGCCTTGGAGTTATTTAAACCTTTCATTATCAGTCGCTTAATAAAACAAGAGGTGGTTCATAATGTCAGAAGCGCTATACGTTTTATAAATGAAGAAAGAGTAGAAGTGTGGGATATTTTAGAAGATATAATTTCCAAAGCTTATGTTTTATTAAACCGTGCTCCTACTTTGCATCGTTTAGGAATTCAAGCGTTTAAGCCGATTTTAATAGAAGGAAAATCCATACAGTTGCATCCGATGGTCTGTTCGGCTTTTAACGCTGATTTTGACGGCGATCAGATGGCAGTTCATATTCCTTTAACAAAAGAGGCGAAGAAAGAGGCGAAAGAGATTATGCAGTCAAGCAAGAATTTATTAAAACCAGCAACAGGAGATCCTGTTGTGAGTCCTAATCAGGATATTGTTTGGGGATCTTATTATATGACTTCTATTGACACAACGAAAGAACGAAACGAAAAAAATATAAAGTCATTCGGTTCTGTTGATCAAGCAATTTTGGTTTATAATCTGAATAAAATAGAGTTAAAAGAGCCGATTAATGTAAAAATTTTTAAATCTTCAAATGACAAAAGAAAATCTATTATAAAAACAACCGTCGGAAGAATTTTATTTAATCAAATTTTTCCGCAAGATATGGAATATGTCAATGAAGTATTGGATGCAGGGTCGCTAAAAAAGTTAGTAAAAATGCTTATTAGTAAATACGGCATGGAGAGGTCTGTTAAATTTATTGACGATTTAAAAGAGATAGGGTTTAAATATCTTACTAAATCAGGACTTTCTTGGGGAATAGCTGACTTGCCTTGTATAGAAAAAAAAGCGGAGATCCTGGAAGACGCGGAAAAATTATCAGCGGAGATCCAAGAACAATATAATTCAGGGCTTCTCACTGACGCGGAACGGCATAGTAAAATAATTGAAATTTGGACTATAGCAAAAGATAATGTTGTAACTTTGGCTAAAAATTCGTTAGACAAGCAAGGTTCAATTAGTTCAATTATTAATTCAAAAGCGAGAGGAAGTTGGGGACAGCTAACGCAGATGATTGGTATGAAAGGATTGGTTAGTAATCCAGTTGGAGATATTATAGAATTGCCAGTAAAGAGTAACTTTAAAGAAGGATTTGGCGTATTAGAGTTTTTTATTTCTACGCACGGATCAAGAAAAGGGTTGTCTGACACGGCATTAAGAACAGCTAATGCTGGTTATTTAACGCGCCGATTAGTTGATGTCGCGCAAGATGTTTTTATAACTGAAAAAGATTGCAAGGATTCGCGCGGCTTTGAAATTACCAAAGAAGGCAGCGAAAAATTAGGGAGCAATTTAGCGGATAAAGCGCTTGGGAGATTTTCTATGCAAGATATTATTGATCCAAAAACAAAAGAAAAAGTTGTTAAAAAAGACCAAATAATAAAAGAAGAAGAGAGCGAAGAACTCAGACGTTTAGATATAGATAAAATTAAAGTTCGCTCAATTCTGAATTGTAAATCAATAAAAGGTGTCTGCCAAAAGTGTTATGGCTGGGATTTGGGGCATAATAGTTTAGTAAAAATAGGAACTACTGTCGGAGTTGTCGCGGCTCAATCAATCGGAGAACCTGGAACACAACTCACAATGAGAACCTTCCATACTGGAGGAGTTGCAGGGGCTGATATTACGCAAGGACTGCCAAGGGTTGTTGAACTTTTTGAAGCAAGGACTCCGAAAAATAAAGCTTATTTAGCTGAAGAAAACGGAATTATAAAGATTGAGCAGCAAGAAAGAGTTATTAAAGACGCCAAAGAAAATATTGTTTTGGAAAATATTCCTGGGCAAAAAATTATTAAATTAAAATACAGAGGAGACAATGAGTATGTTTATGATTTTCATAAAAATTCCAAGGACGAAAATGAAAAGATTGACATTAAAGTTAAAGACAAACAAGAAGTTGAAAAAAATGATATCCTGTTTATTCGTGGCAAAGGACGCAAGGTTAAATGCAAAGAAAAAGGCAAGATTAAAATTCTATCAGAAAAAATTATTGTATCAGCGGAAGTGGATAAAATTAAAGAGTTGATTGTTTCCAAGGGTGTTGATATTTGGGTAAAAGACGGAGAGAAAGTTAAAAAAGGGCAGCAACTCACTGAAGGAAGTTTAGATCCGAAACAACTTTATAGCCTATTAGGGAAGGAAGCCGTGCAAAAATATATTATCAGTGAAATTCAATATCTATATTCTTCACAAGGGCAGCCATTAAACGATAAGCATATAGAAATTATCGCGAAGCAGATGTTCTCTAAGGTTAATATTACTTTTGACGGCGATTCACATTTTTTCTCGGGCAATATTATTGACAGGGCAGAATTTTACGAAGTCAATAATAAAATAGAAAAAAATAAAGGCGAAAAAGCAAAGGCGAAAGAAATATTGCTTGGAATTACGAAAGTTTCACTAAATACGACAAGTTTTTTATCAGCCGCGTCATTCCAAGAAACATCAAAAATTTTAATCGAATCGTCTATAACTGGGAAAATTGATAAGTTAGAAGGATTAAAAGAGAATGTAATTATAGGACGGCTTATTCCAGCAGGAACAGGATACAAGAAAAATTGATTATGAAAACAGATAATTATAAAATTTATGTTTAAAAAAATCGTTAAAATTTAACAAAATTACGACATCATAAAAAAAATCGCCTTATTTAAAAATACTTATTTAAATACCTATTTAAATAAGTATTTTTTGTTAGAAGCGGATAAAAAATACAATAAAAAAAATAGACGCGGGATTGAAAAATTTAAAATAATATATTATAATTTAATAGTAGACTTGTCGCATAATAACTTTTTACTGCGATTTACATATTTTGGTCAAATTTTCCATCCCCCTTCTCGCGAGAGGTGGGATGAAATATTTGCCTCAAAATCTGAAAATCTCGCTACAAAATTTATTATGCGACAAGTCTAGTCTTTATAAATTATAATTTTTGCGAAAAATGAATTTTTTTTAACCCTGAAAAATATTCTAAATTAATGGGACCGTTTATTCCCCCTGATAAGGGGGTTGGGGGGTTAAATTATTTAAAAAAATTTAAAGTTCCTTTTTTAAAACCCCCTTAGTCCCCCCTTATCAGGGGGAAATCTTTTAAATAGTTAAAAATTAATAACGCGCCATACACAATTTAATAAACGGTCCTAAATTAATAGATGAGGCGCTTAGCGCTTTAAAAAATAATAATTATGCCGCCAAAAATAAAATTAAACAATAAAAAACCGATATACATTAAATTCGCGCAGAATATTGATTTTTTTGATCTGTTTAAAAAAATAGAAAAAGTTTTTGATAATTGTTATATTTTAGAATCTCTCGGGCAAGACGGAAGCAGGTCAAGGTATCATATTATAGGTTTTGATCCAGAAGAAATTATAAGCGCGAAAAAAAATAGATTAAAAATTCAAAACAAAAATGGAAAATATATTTACGATAAAAATGTTGAAAATCCATATTACGCGTTAAGGGAAATAATGCCGCAGGAAGCGATTACTCGCCAGTACGCAGGCGGGCTGCTTGGATATTTAGGGTATGACTGCGTGAATTATTTTGAACCGAGCATTAATGTTTTACTGAATAAAAAATTTGATCAGTTTAAATTCGGCGTGTATAAAGACGGATTAATTTATGACAAGATTACTGGGGAGATTTATTATTTTTATTTTAACAAAAATAGGTTTGATTTGATAAAAAAAATTAGTAAGGAAAAATTTTTGCCTGTTAAAAAATTAAAAATTGATTTTGTTAAAAATACAAAAACTAAAAAAGAGTATGCTGATATTATAAGATCAGTTAAAAACGAAATATTAGCTGGAAAAATTTTTCAATCAGTTGTTGGATTTAAAACGGAATTTAATATAATGGGGGACGACATTTTAATTTACGAAAAATTAAGACGGATAAATCCGTCTCCATTTATGTATTATATTAAATTTGGCAACGAAAAAATAATCGGGGCGAGTCCAGAACTTCTTTTTAGGTTGAGGCAGAACGAGATAGAAACATTTCCTCTGGCGGGAAGCATCAAAAGAGGTAAAACAAAAAATGAGGACAAAGAGTTAGCGCGTCAGTTATTGAACGACCCGAAAGAGCGAGCCGAACATTCTATGCTTATTGATTTGCACCGCAATGATATTGGCAGGGTTGCTAAATTTGGAACCGTTAGGGTAAAAAATATTATGGATATTAAAAAATTCAGCCATATCCAGCATATTTCTAGTGAAGTTTCTGGGGTTATTAAAAATGGTGAAGATATGTTTTCAGCTTTGGCAAGCAATTTTCCCGCAGGCACTTTAAGCGGAGCGCCAAAAATTGAAGCTATGAAAATTATAGATAGGGAAGAGAACGAGCCAAGAGGAGTTTATGGCGGGGCAGTAGGACATTTTGGATTTAATAATGAATGCTCTTTTGCTATTCCTATTAGATCATTATTTATTTTTGGTGAATACGCTTATACTCAAACTGGCAGCGGTATTGTTTATGATTCAAGTATAAAAAACGAATATCAAGAAATAATAAATAAAATGGCTGCAATGCGAAAGACTTTATCTAAATTTGAATAGTCCAGTGCTTAAATATTTTTCTCCGCGATCAGGGAATATTGTTACAATATTCCCTTTATTTATTTTTTTCGCGATTTTTATCGCTGCCAGCATCGCGGCGCCGCTACTCATACCGACAAAAATTCCTTCTTGTTTTATAATTCGTCTTGCTATTTCAAATGCATCTTCGCTTTCAACAGGAATAAATTCGTCTATCTTTTTTTTATCATAAATAGCTGGCACAATAGCTTCTTCCATATTTTTTAATCCTTGAATATAGTGTTTTTTTATCGGCTCAGCGCAGATTATTTTTATTTTAGGATTATATTTTTTAAGATAAGCGCTCACGCCCATAATTGTGCCAGATGTTCCGATTGCGGAAACGAAGTAATCAATTTTTCCTTTTGTCTGCCGTAAAATTTCTTTCGCTGTTGTTTGATAATGCGCTATCCTGTTGTATTTATTTGAAAATTGGTCAGGCGTAAAATATTTATTAGGGTTTTGTTTTATTATTTTTTTAACTTTAATAATTGCTCCGTCTGTGCCCATTTTTGCGTTTGTTAAAATGACTTTCGCGCCGAAAGCTTGAATAGTTTTTATCCTTTCTATTGATACGGATTTACTCATAACTATTAACACTTTGTATTTTTTTACCGCGCCGATCATTGCTAATGAAATTCCAGTATTCCCAGATGTCGCTTCAATTATTGTTTTATTTTTATTTAAAGTTTTTTCTTTTTCAGCCTGCTCAATCATTTTTAATGCCACTCTGTCTTTAATGCTTCCGCCTGGATTAAATCCTTCAATTTTGGCGTAAATAGAAGTTTTTTTATTCGGATTAAGTTGATCTATTTTTACCATCGGCGTATTGCCGATTGTCTGTAAAATATTTTTATAAATCATAAATTATTAAAATTTAAAAATAATTGGTAATTAAAATTATTTCTTTGTATATCTGCTTATATTTCCTATTATTCCTGTTGCCGCTAAAGACATTGCGATTGACGACCCACCATAACTTACAAAAGGGAGAGTAACGCCTGTAAGCGGCATAATGCCGACCATAGCGCCGATATTAACAATGCTTTGAATTGCGAATAGGCTGATTATTCCAGCAACGGTTAAGTAAGCAAAAGTATCTCGTGATTTTTTTGCTATTTGAAATCCGCGCAAAAAAATAAATATCATTAAAATTATAAATCCAACGCTAATCACAAATCCTAATTCTTCGCTTATAATAGCAAAGATTGAATCGCCTATCACTTCTGGCAGATACGCGAATTTTTGTCGCGACTGCCCAAACCCAACCCCAAACGCTCCTCCTGAACCGATAGCTAAAAACGCTTGATTTATATGATACCCCGTTTTTAATTTATCAATTTGCGGATTTAAAAAAACAGATAAGCGATTTTTTTGATAATCTTGCGCGAAATTCATAAAAATCAAAAATCCGGCAATACCTATTAAAAAAATAAAAAACAAGTGAGTTTTTTTCGCCCCTGCTAAAAAATATATAATTAAAGATGACATAATTATAATTATAGCAGTTCCTAAATCAGGTTGTAAAATAACAAGCCCTGCTGACAGTCCAAGCCAAAAAATAAACGGTAAAAATCCCGTCCAAAAATTTTTAATATCCCTTTTTCCACGCTTGTCAAACCATAAAGCTAAAAAAAGAATAAAAACTATTTTCATAAATTCCGCTGGCTGGAACGAAAATAATCCTGGAATTTTAAGCCAACTTTTTGTTTCGCCGCCAGTGTTAAGTCCTGGGATAAAAACTAAAATGAGCAATATGACAGCGAACAGCATCAGTAAAGGCGTTATTTTTCTTAATATTTTATAATTTATTAATTTAAAAAATATAAAAAACAGAAATAACCCAGGAATAATTCCGTGTAATAATTGATGCTTAATAACGCCGTAACTATCGCCGTTATAATTTTGAAAAGAGAAAACAGAACTTGCCGAAATCAGCATTACTAATCCGAAAATCAGCAAAATTCCAACGGATGAAAGAAAAATGTAATCAGGGCTGTGCGATCTCATATTTAGGTTAAATTAAAAAATATAAAAAAATTTTGTCATCCTGAATTTAATTCAGAATCCGTCATTGATTATCGCTAAACTATAATCAGATTAACAAATTTTGTATTTATATTTCACTAATTTTAATCATAATATAGCAAAAAATAGAAACAGATCCCGAAATAAGTTCGGAATAACAAAAAATAAATTAATTTATAAAATGCTTTAATTTATTGGATTTTAACAGTTTTTTTTACTTCCTACAAAATCAATAATATCGACAAAATACAAAAAAATAAAATTTTCAAAATTTTCCTTTAAGGAGATTATGTCATTATAACTTATATCTCCTTATATGCCTAAATCAATATCTCCAAAATGATTTTTAGTTAAAATAGAACCATAGATGAAAAATTTCAAGTTTTTATTTTTATTGAATTTATTAACTTTTTGCTTTATTTGTTTTAAATATTTTTCTTTAATCATATATTTATATTATCAAAATAGCGCAAAAAATCAATTAATTAAAGGCTGTTCAAACATAATTTATATTTCTTCTTCGATTTTATTGTCAACTAAATTGAAAGCTGGGATTAGGCCTGAAAAAATCACTATTGCTATAATTATAAATACAAATTTCATCGGAAAAAATAAAAATAAAATTCCAGAAATAATTGAAGCGCTTATAAATCCGACAGCTCTTGATGTCCTAAAAAATTCCACTATTTCAACGTCATATCCGTCAATTCTTTTATAAAAATAAGAATCGCGCAATATTTCCAGCAGAGCCGCTCCTATTCTTGTTAAGAAAAGGACAGTCGCCCAAATAATTAAACTTGTTGAATTTATAAAAAATATGCTTAAAGTTGAAAGCCCCATTATTATAATAGCTGCAATAATCATCTCTTTTTCCCCTATTTTTTTGTCAGCTAAAAATCCAGCGGGATATTGAAGTAATATGAAAGGGATAAGCATAAGAGTAAATATAATCCCAATTTTTTCCCATTCCATACCTATGCTTCTAAGATAGAGTGGGGAATAAGCAATCATTAGACAATAAAAAAAACTCAAAATAAAAGATATATAATATATTCGCATTATATTTTTTCTTTTTAATATTTTATTATAAAGAACATGTAAAGTTATATTTGCTTTAAATCTGTGATTTACCTTCCTAAGCCCAAAAACCGCTAAAACAAACACGAGCAAAGCGATAAAAAATTGGATTAAGAAAATCGTTTGAAAACTGCTGTTTTCTAAAATTTTAACGGAAATGAATGGTCCTAAGATAAGTCCTGTATTCATTATTGTTAAATCAAGACCTCTAATTCTACCAGACATTTTGTCTCTTGAATAAGATTCTAAAATAATATCTCTAACTACAAAAGCAAGATTAAAAAAAATAATATTTATAATTAAAATAATAGCTCCTGCCCAAAATACAGGCAGATAAGACAAAAAGAGAGCGGTTGCGGCAAATATAATCGTAAAAACAAAAAAGACGGTTGATTTGCTGAATTTTTTTATCAATTTATGTAAATTCAGAAGAATTATCAGAACAATAGCGAAAATTGCAAAATAAAAAATACTTACATTATCTTTGTTTGATACTTGCTGAAAATATGAAGATACAATATAAGCCGTGAGCGAATGCGCAAAGCCGAACAAAAAAGTTATACAGTTTATAAGCTGTATTTTTTTGCCGTCAAAATTTTCTTGATGATTATTTTTCATAGTTTTATTTTTTCTATATTATCCATTTTTTGATTTAAAAATTTTTCGCCAAGTATTTTAAAATCATTTACATTGCCAGTTGTATAAAATTTACAAATAGGCAAACCTGATTGATGAATTTTTAATCCTTGATATTTTCCTAAATATTTTTTAAAACTTTTAGCAACAATTTTTCCTGGATTATAAATAATGCATTTTTTAGGCATAATTCGCCTAATGTTTTTAATTAAAATAGGATAGTGCGTGCAAGCTAAAATTAAAGTATCAATCTGTTTTATTTTTAATTCACGTAGATATTTTTTTAGAATCATTTTTGTTTCTTTTTTTTCAATCCATCCTTCTTCAACGAGCGGAACAAGTAAAGACGCATTTTTTTGAAAAATTTTTAATTTCGGATTTAGTTTTAATAGCTTATTAGCGTAAATATTTGATTTAATTGTCGCCTTTGTCCCAATTACGCCTACTTTTTTTATCCTATTATTTTTCACTATTTCTTCAACCAATGGGATGATTACTCCGAGAACATTTTTATTAGGATATTTTTTAGGCAGATATTCTTGTTGTATTTTTTTTAAAGCTTGCGATGACGTTGTATTGCATGCAAAAATGATAATTTTACAGCCTTTTGAAAACAAAAAATCTACCGCTTCTTTCGCGTAATTATAAATTATGTCTTGCGATTTTCCGCCATAAGGCGTCCGCGCGCTGTCGCCAAGATAAATATAGTTGTATTGTGGCAACTCTTTTAAAAAATATTTTAAAATTGTAAGTCCGCCAAGACCAGAATCAAAAACGCCGATCATTTTATTAAGAATTAAGAATCAAAAACCAAGAATCTCTTGAATTGCAAAATATAAAAATATCACTCTTATTATAAAATTTTTATATATTTTTTAAATAATTCCCCCCGCTCTTTGTAATTTTTAAATATTCCGAAACTGGCGCAAGCGGGGGATAGTAGAATAATATCGTCTTTTTCAGAATTATTTTGCGCTATTTTAACAGCTTTTTTCATATCATTAACTTGCAATATTCTATTTTTTAAAAATCTTGTTTTTAAAATTTCATTTTTTAATCTTTTAGTCGCTTCGCCTTTAAATAAAACAATAAATTTAACTTTTTTCTTTATCTCTTTTGCTAATTTTTTAAAATCAGACCCCTTATCACTTCCGCCAGCTAATAAAATTATAGAATTATTAAAAGATTTTAAAGCTGTAATTGCAGCTTCGGGAGTTGTTGCGAAACTATCATTATAATATTTAATTCCTTTAATTATTTTAACAAATTCTAATCTATGTTCAAGCCCTTTAAAATTCGCAACCGCTTTTTCAATAATATTTTTTTTAATTTTTATGATTTTAGCAACTTCAACTGCCGCCGCGATATTCTCTTTATTATGCTCGCCGATTAATCTGCTTGGTAATTTTGATTTATTAAAATATATAATTTTGCTTTCTGTTTTTGGAATTTGTAATTTTGAATTTGTGGTCTTTTTGGAGTTTGTAATTTTGAATTTGTTATTTAATATCGCGTAATTTTTCTTATTCTGATATTTTATTATATTTATCTTTGCTTCCCAATACGATTTTAATGTCTTATGATAATTTGGATTATTCGGATCAGCTGGAGCAAGATGTTCTTTTGAAAAGTTTGTGATCACCGCTATTTTTGGACTTTGCGTTAAATCTTCCAATTGAAAACTAGATAATTCTAAAACCACCCAATCATTTTTTTTAATTTTTTGAAAAAAACTGAACATCGGAATTCCGATATTTCCGCCAAAAAATACTCGCTTGCCACTTGCTTTTATAATCTTATAAATCAAAGCGGATGTTGTGCCTTTGCCCTTTGTTCCTGCCACGCCGATAATATTTTTTGTGGGGCATAATTCAAAAAACAGCTTTGTCGGGCTGGAAATTTTAATCCCCGCCTTTTTCGCTTTTTTAATTTCTGACAAAAATAGGGGACAACCAGCTATTCTAAAAATAATATCAAAATCAGTTAAATTTTGATAATAATTTTTATCTAAACAATATTTAATATTTTTATATTTTTTTACAATATTTTTTCGCGCGTCGCAAATCGTAATTTTACAATCTATTTTTTTTTCAATTAAAAATTCAATTAATGCTTTATTTTCAATTCCAAAACCGAGTAAACAAATTTTTTTGTTTTGTAATTTATTAATCATATTATTTAACCATTTGTATTTTTGCTAATTCTAAACAATTTTTTAAAAGCATCGCTATTGTTAGCGGTCCGACACCGCCGGGGACAGGAGTTATAAAGGAAGCCTTATTTTTTATATTTTCAAAATCAACGTCGCCGACCACCTTCCCGTCAACTTTATTTATTCCAATATCAATAATAATCGCGTTATTTTTTATCATTTTTGCTTTTAAAAATTTTGTTTTTCCAATAACTATAATTATAATATCGGCTATTAAAGTTTTTTCAATTAAATTTTTATTTGTTGATTTTGCTAAAAAAATATTGCTTTTTTTTGTGTTATTTTTTATTAAAATCGCGCGTAAAGAATTAAAAAAAATCGCGCTGTTTGCGATTATAACTATTTTTTTATCGCTTAAATTTTGATTTGCTGTTTTTAAAAATTCAATTACAGATAAAACAACAGGGGATTGAACAAGTGATTTTTTGTGAAATCCGTCAATGTCTTTTTTAAAATTTATTTTTTGTATAATTTTTTCAGCATTAAATTTTTTTGGCAAAGGAAGTTGAACAATAATTCCGCTGATTTTTTCGTTTTGATTTAATAAATTTATAGTATTTAAAATTTTATTTTGAGCAATGTTTTTTGAAAATTTGTATTTGTAAAATTTTATTCCGATTTTTTTAGCTTGTTCTTCTTTTAATTTAACATAAAGTTTTGAAGCTTGATTATCCCCAATTAAAATAGCCGCCAAACCAGACGTTATTTTTGATTTTTTAATTTCAACTTCTGTTTCGCGATTAATTTTTCGCGCTAATTTTTTTCCATCTAAAATTTTCACCATTTTAATTTATATTGTCATCCTGAATTTAGTTCAAAATGACAAACTTTTTTTATAAAATTAAATCTTGATAAATCGGGTATTCTTCCGTTAAAGCATTTATAACTTGTTTTGTTTTTTGTTTTAAATTTTCATTGTCTATATTTTTTAGAATATCAGCAATCAATTTTCCGACAGTCTTCATCTCTTCTTCTTTAAATCCGCGAGTTGTTAAAGCAGGAGTTCCAAGGCGGATTCCAGACGGATTAAATGCTGAATTTGGGTCATATGGAATAGTGTTAAAATTAGTATAAATATTCGCTTCAGCTAAAGCATTCGCGCCTTGTTTACCCAAAATATTTAATTTGCGACAGTCAATCAACATTAAATGGTTATCTGTTCCGTTAGACACAATCCGTAACCCATTTTCCATTAATGTCTGCGCTAAAATTTTTGCGTTTTTAACAATCTGCCGCTGATAATTTTTAAATTCCTCTAACATAGCTTCTTTAAAACAGACCGCTTTTGCCGCTATAATGTGATTCATTGGTCCTCCCTGTGTTCCGGGAAAGATCGCAGAATCTATTTTTTTAACGTATTTTTCTTTGCATAAAATTATAGCGCTACGAGGACCTCGCAAAGTTTTATGCGTGGTTGTCATCACGACATCAGAGTAGGGAATCGCGTCTTGATGAATTCCGGCTATGCACAGTCCGACAAAATGAGAAATATCAGCGAATAAAAAAGCTCCGATTTCATCGGCAATTTCTCTAAATGCTTTAAAATTAAATTCACGCGGATAAGCTGTAGCGCCGACAACAATCATTTTAGGTTTTTCTTTAAGCGCTTTTCTTCTAACCTCGTCCATATTAATACGTTCGGTTTCGCGATCAACACCGTATTGGATAAAATTATACGTTTTGCCTGAAAAATTTACAGGATGTCCGTGTGTAAGATGTCCGCCTTCAGAAAGTTTAAGCCCTAAAATTTTATCGCCAGGATTTAAAAATGCCATATAAACAGCTAGATTGGCTCCGCTACCAGCGTTCGGCTGGACATTCGCATGTTCAGCATTAAACAGCTTTTTAGCCCTGTCAATCGCCAAATTTTCAATTTGGTCAATATATTCGTTTCCAGTGTAATATCTTTTTCCAGGATAACCTTCTGAATATTTATTTGAAAGCGCGGTTCCCATTGCTTCAAAAACCGCTGGCGACGCGTAGTTTTCCGAAGGAATCATTATCAGTCCATCTTGCTGACGTTTGATTTCCTTTTGGATCAAGCTATAAATTTCTTGATCTTGTTGCTGTAAAATTGAATTTTTCATAATTTTTTTATTTTATTTTTGTAAAATTTACTTTTACAAAAATTTATCTAATTTTTTTGAATTATAAAATAATTAAAGGGGTAAAATCTAAATGAATAAATTTTAAATTATTTAAAACTGTCACCCTGAATTTAGTTCAGGGCATGCCCGATTGCCTTGCATTAAGGCGGGCGGGTCTGTCATTGCTTATCGCTATATTATGATCAAGGTTATTAGATATAAATATTGTCACCCTGAATTTAGTTCAGGGTCTATCATTACTATTCGCTATATTATGATTAAGATTGATAAAACTTTAATTTTATAGTTTATTTTGCCGAGTAATATTTAGTTAGCAACAGACACAGACCCCGCCGCTCGCAAGCAGCGGGGTGACAAGCGTGATTTCAGGATGATAATATAAAAAAATTATCACTACTTATTTTTTTATTAGTATAATACTTTATTTTTACTTTATTTAATTTTTGCGCTTTAGATGAATAACGTTTTGTTAGCCGCGCGGCTTTCCGTAAAATTTCAGAATTTATTTTACGGTCATTATAAATCTTAATTAAAATTGTTGGTCCTGAAATTTTATCAATTTCCATTAAAATATCCTGTCTGTTTGCTAATTTTTTAATTCGCAAATTTTCTTGATGATTTCTGCCAACAATAATTTTAACGTTATTTATTAAAAAATGCCTGCCGACTTTTAATAATTCAATATCGTTTTTATCTATCCTTTTTTTATAATCAAATAAATTTTTCAACCGTTGCGAAAAAATTTTGTCTGTTAAAATGCATCCGCCAGCAGGAGATGGGAATATTTTAATTTTATATTTTTTTGCTAAAGCAATTTGCGGTTTTCGTGATCGCCCTGAAATTGATAATAATTTTTTTCTATCAATAAAATTTTCTTTCTCAAAAATTGTCGGCTCTAATAATCGCGCTGATAGCGGACGCAAAATTTTATTTTTTAACCCAACATTTTTTTCAAGCGCTTGGAACTGCCGCTTATTTTGGCTCATCGGTCTTTGTCCTAAAATTTCTCCCGTAGCGATAAGATTAAATTTTTCTTTTTTTAAAATTTGCTTTGCTTTTTTTATCATTAACAGATGGCAGTCAAGACACGGATTTAATCCGCGTCCGTAGCAATATCGCGGATTTCTTACTATTTTAAAATGCTCTTTTGATATGTCTATAGTTTTAATCCGTTTGCGTAAAATTTTAGCTGATTGTTTCGCTTGATTTGCGTTAAAAAAATAACTTGTAAAAGCCAGCAGTTCTATTTTAACATTTTGCTCCTGCAAAATTTTCGCCGCAAGTATTGAGTCAAGCCCGCCCGAAAACAGCAATAAAATTTTAATTAATTTCGCCATTTTAAATTTATTCTAACATTCGGCTCATCGCAAAGACAGCGGAATTTACGCATTTTTAATTTAAGAAAATTTATTTTTTCGTACTTATGAAAGTTACTACTTCCTCGCCCTCTTTTAATCCGCTGATGATTTCAATCGCGTTGCCGTCTCCGCGCAACCCTGAACTCACAGTTCTTTTTTCTACTTGATTGTTTTTTAAAACTTTTACATATCTTCCCTCTGTTCCTTGAAAATCAAAATCCATTTCTGTGATAGCTCTTGCCGGGATAATCAATACCCCTTCTTTTTTTTCTGTCAAAATATCAACATTGGCTGTCATCCCAGATTTTACTTCTCTTGATACAGGATTGAATTTAACTATAGTTTTATAATAGATGACATCTTGAATTACGGTTTCCGCTGGTTCAATAAAATTTATCTCTCCGCTAAAACTTTCATATTCGCCGAACGCGTCTAAGGTAATTTTAACAGGATCTTCCTTGTCTATTTTTGTAATATCTGTTTCTGAAATAAGGACTTCTATTTCAAAATCATTTTTTCCAAGCAAAGAGACAACTGGCTTACTGCCTGGCTGTTCCCCGATTTCATATTCAATCTTGATTATTTTTCCGCTAATTGGCGCTTTGATTATGCTATTATTTATCTGGCTGCTGATTGAGTCTATAGCCGCTTGCGCTTGATCAACTTTAGCGCGAGATAAAGCAATATCTTCACTTCTTGCTGAAGCCTTTATTTTTTTCAACTGGCTTTCCGCGATTTCTAAATTTTTTAAAGCCGCGCTGATTTTTGATTGAGCGGCGGTAATCTGTTGTTCTCCTAAAATTTTCGCGGACGATAAACTATTTTCAGCAGTTAAAATAGCGTTGCTAAAACTCACAATCGCTTTTGTTAAAGCCTCTTCAGCATTAGAAACATTTATTTGATAATCCAAAATTGCGTCGGATAAATTTTGGTGGCTTGTTTGGATACTTGAAATCGCGGCGGCTGCTAATATAATTTGCGAATTGATACTTGTTTTATAGGTGTCCAAGTCGGTTTGAGTAAAAGAAGAGTAAGCGACTGTATTTTCCAACGCGCTAAAGCAACTGTTAAGCGCGATAAAAATTTTGTCTAAAATAATTAGGGTGTTATTTAATAATTCGCTCGCGTTTTCGCCGTTTTTATCGCTTTTTGCATAAGACAGATTATCAGAAACTGAAGTTAAAGAATTTTTTGCATTGTTGTAATTGTCTGTAGTTTCGGTTTTGTACTCTGTTTTTTTAGCGCTAAAAACAGATTTAATGTCTTCATCAGTAAGGATTTGATTAATTTTGTCAAGCGCCGTGTTGGCTGCTGATAATTTATCGTCAACTGCTATGAGCGCGTTTTCAATATAATTATCAACCTTTCTTTGATAAGTGTTTTTGGTATTGTCTAAATTGACTTGAGCAGTTGTTATTGCTTGCTCATAAGTTGTTATGTCGCTATCAGTTTTAAATTTTAGATCATCAAAAGATTTTTGCGCTTGTCGGATATTTTCATCAGCAACCGCTTCTATTTTTTTTAAATCTAACAAAGAAGTTTCATAAGCGGTTTTTGCCTGATTAACATTTGCCTGACTAACTGCAATCTCGGTTTTTGGAGCGCCCGCGATTAGTTTATTTAAATTCGCCCGCGCAACATTTAAGTTTGCTGTTGCTTCGCGTTTTTTAATATTCAAATCGCTGTAATCTAATTCTGCTAGTATTTTATCTTTTTCAATATCGTCTCCGATTTTAACAAGAATTTTCGCTATCCGCCCGCTATTTAAAAAATTAAGATCTATCTCTTTAGCGGCTTTAACCGCGCCAGTTTCATTTACTGTCTGGACAATAGTTCCACGCTTCACTTTTTCAGTAACATACTCTTCGTCATTTTTTTCTCCAACCAAAAAATAAGCGGCTGCTCCTCCGCCGATTAAAAATACAAGCAGAATAATTATTATTCTTTTAACGTTTTTTTTAAAAGCCATATTTAAATTATTTTTTAAATTTTAAAATATTACTTTAAATTACGAAACTATTCTAAACTAATCTGTTATTCCGCCCCGCTGCTCGCGAGCGGCGGGGCAGAATGACAATAATTTTTTTGTTGAATAATATTTTATGTTTTGTAATTCAAAAATGTTAAAATTTTTTTCTCATTGTTCTTAAACATTTGGCGCAAAGTTTTGTTTTTTTGCCGCCAATTATTTTTGTCTGCAAATTAGGATACTGTTTCCTTTTTGTAGCTTGCATTGAATGACTGCGGCTGTTTACAGTTAAAGGTTTTTTGCCGCAAATTTCGCATATTTTAGACATAGTAAAAAAAAATGTGTTATATTAAATAAAATGAATTTGTATTTTTATCTTATCATTTTTTTTATTTTTGGCAAGGGTGTTCATAAAATAAATTAGTACTTCTGTTTTTTTTGTGCTATTATTTATTTGTAAAGAATATTTTAATTACCTTAACTTTCAGAAAGGAGGTGTAAAAATGTTTAGAAAATTAAATCAAAAAGGTTTTACTCTGATTGAGTTGTTAGTAGTAATCGCTATTATCGGCATCTTGTCAACTATGGCTGTTGTCGCTTTAACAAGCGCCAACACCAAAGCTCGCGACGCCAAGCGCCAGTCCGATTTGAAAGTTATGCAAACCGCGATTGAAATGTATGCTACTGATCATGGAAATCCGCCACCACTCTCAACTTGGACCGCATTAGGAACGGCTTTAGCAAATTATTTGCCTGGCGGACTGCCTGAAGATCCGAGCGGAACACCGCGTGATTGGTGTTATTGTGTTGCTGGTGGCGCATCTCCTACTGGTAAATATTTAATCGCAACAAGTTTAGAGCGAAGTCAGGCCGTAGCAAGTGATATAGATTCTAACTCAGCTGCTATTCTTGCCACTTATGGAGCTCTTTATGCAAACTGCGTATGTTCTGATGTTGTGGGCGCAGCTAATCCTCCAGCTGCTTTAGATTGTCAAGATTCTGGATCTGGAACAGTTGATAACAATGCTTCTACTACTGCTGTTTGTTTGGGTTCTGTTTAATAATTATTAATTAAACACTGTACAATTGTACGAAATAAAAACACCCCAAATTTTGGGGTGTTTTTATATTTTGTAATTTTGTGATAGAATAAAAAAACATAATAACATTTAAACATAGAAACATAGAAACATTTAAACATTTAAACATAGAAACATTTAAGCATTTAAGCATTTAACTGTTAGATTGCCCAACGTTGTTTACACTTTTTAATTATTTTAATTGTATTTTTTTTAAAAAAGAATGTCATTCTGACCCCGCCGCTCGCGAGCAACAGAGGAAGAATCTGCTTTGCTTATAATTAAAATATTATTTAAATAATTGAACAATAAGCATAAGCGATTTTAAAATAATTTAACGATAGTTAAGCCAGATTCTTCACTTCCGATGGTCGTTCAGAATGACAAATTTTAAAGATAAATAATTTTAAAAAAATTAAAAAGTGTAAACAACGCTAGTATGTCTTACATTTAAACATAAAAATTGTATGAATGATTTTCAAGAACAATTAAAGAAAAAAATGGATGGATATGCGCATTTGGTTTATAAAATTACTAAAAAATTTCCAAAACATGAAATATATGGAATCACATCTCAACTAAGAAGATCTGCGTTATCGGTTATTTTAAATTATATTGAAGGTTTTGCCAGACAAAGAAAAAATATACAAATATATTTTTGGGAAATTTCTTATGGGTCACTAAAAGAATCAAAATATCTTTTACATTTTGCATTGACAGAAAAATATTTTGATAAAAAAAATTATAGAAATGCTATAAAATTATCCGAAGAAATAGGCGCTATGATTTGAAGTTTATTAAAATCATTAAAAAATCAAAAAAATGTTTAAATGTTTCTATGTTTAAATGTTTCCATGTTTCCATGTTTAAATGTTTAAATGTTTAAATGTTTAAATGTTTCTATGTTTCTATGTTTAAATGTTTCTATGTTTTCATCCTCGGAGCAATAATCGGCAGTTTTTTAAATGTTGTCATTTTTCGTCTGCGCGCGAAAAAATCATTTTTAAAAGGTCGCTCATATTGCCCTAAGTGTAAAAAGAAAATAGCATGGTATGACAATATTCCGATTTTGAGTTTTTTAATTCTGCGCGGAAAATGCCGAAACTGCAAAACGAAAATTTCATTTCAATATCCATTAGTAGAATTATCAACAGGTGTTCTATTTGTTATAACATTTTTTCATAATTACCAATTACCAATTACCAATTACCAATTACCAATTACTGTTTTTCGCGACTGGTTTTTTGTTTCTGTTTTAATAATAATTTTTGTTTATGATTTTAAATATTATTTGATTTTAGATAAAATTACTATTCCAGCGATAATCATAGCTTTCGCTTTAAATTTTTCACTCGGATTTTCTTTGTCAAATATTTTAATTGGTGCTATAATAGGAGGGAATTTTTTTTTAATTCAATTTTTAATTTCCAAAGGCAGGTGGATAGGGGGAGGGGATATTCGCTTAGGAATCTTGATGGGTGTTATGCTCGGATGGAAAATGGTTATTTTAGCTATTATGATTGCTTATATTGTCGGAGCGATTTTTAGTATCATTTTATTGGCATTTAAAAAAAAAGGATTAAAAAGCCAAATTCCATTAGGAACATTTTTATCAATAGCGACGATGATTGTTATGCTCTATGGAAATGAAATTTTAGAATGGTATTTAAAAACTTTAATTGTATATTGATTTGTGTTTTTATGTTTAAGTGTTTAAATGTTTCATATGCTGTTTAAAAACAATAAGGGTTTTAGCGTGGTTGAATTGCTTACGGCTATTTCAATTCTTGCCATAATCACATCATTTTCCGTAATTAACTTTAATACATGGAAAAAAAATGAGAACTTAAGGCAAAGCGGACGAGAATTAGCTAATAATATCCGCAACGCCCAGACAAAAAGCTTGTCAGGAGAAATGTTTAATGGAATTTCGCCGTCCGGATATGGAATTTATTTTTCAAATGCCAGTTCTTCTTCTTATGTATTATTTGCTGATTTAGACAACGATTTCATCTATGATTCCGCTGACGGTGAATTTGTTGATACTTATAATTTAACTGATAATGTTTTAATCTCTAATTTAACCCCGATTTTCGACAACGAACTTACGATCGTTTTTAAATCGCCTAACGCGAAAATTTATATCAATCAAAATATATTAGCCGACGGCGCGCAAATTGAATTAACTCATAATATTACTGCTAATAATAAAATCATAGAAGTTAGGAGAATTACAGGCAGAATAGATATTCAGTAAAAAAATCAAAAATCAAATCTCAAAATGCAAAATGATAATATAAAATTAAAAAAGAAAAAATGAAAATGATATTTTTAAATAATTGTAAGTTTATCTTTTAATTTGCCGTGTCGCAGTCTTTGTCGGAAACTGCGACGGGGCGAAAAAATTAAAATTTATTTTAAAATTTAAAATTAATTCAATACATATGCTTAACATAAAATCCTGCCAAAAAGGGCAGGGGCTTATTGAAGTTA
>JAYEJQ010000071.1:32729-35248 GCA_034660735.1 Patescibacteria group bacterium
GTCGCAGTCTTTGTCGGAAACTGCGACGGGGCGAAAAAATTAAAATTTATTTTAAAATTTAAAATTAATTCAATACATATGCTTAACATAAAATCCTGCCAAAAAGGGCAGGGGCTTATTGAAGTTATGGCGGCGATTGCTATTATCACAACCGCTTTATCAGCGATTATCTCTTTAATAGTAATAAGTTTGGCAGCTAACAGAGAAAGCTGTTGCAGGATTATAGCCGTAAATTTAGCGCGCGAAGCAATTGAAGTGGCAAGAAATAAAAGAGATAGTAATTGGCTTGACATAGAGGCCGGAACTGCTGGAATAAAGTGGGATGACGGTCTTTACGCTCCAGGCAAAGATTATTCGGCAATTATAAAATTCAATCAAACAGAAAATGGGAATAATTATGGCGATTGGGATTTTCAATTTCAGCCGGATGATATTAATGATAATCCAAGCGATAGATGCAAATTATATTTAAAAGACGGAATTTATAAGCAAAGCAAAAGCGCTATCACAGAAGGAGTTTCAACAAAATACCGCCGTTTGATCAGATTAAATCCTATTTGCGAGCTTCCTGATGGCAGTGAATCAATTTTGACTGATAATGTGAAGTGCGACGATATTGGCGGCGTTAAAATAGGAATTCAAGCGATCGCGCGAGTTGATTGGACTGAATCGGGCAGGGAGCATAGTTTATCATTAGAGGATAGATTATATAATTGGAAATAAAATTTATATTATGAATTTTTTTGATAAAAATTTTACAAAAGAACAGGGTGGTTTCACTTTAATGGAGATGGTTGTTGTGCTGGCTATTTTTACTATGTCTTCTGTAATTATTGCTAATATTTTTATAACTTTAATCAATACTCAACATAAAATTATTACTCAGCAAAAAGTTTTGTCAGAAGCGCGCTACGCAATTAATATAATGTCGCGCAACATCAGGATGGGAACAATATCTTATAATGATTATAGTTCAATACAAACTCCTTATGAAAACGAGTTATATCTCAAAGATATTGATGGCAATAAAAATTTTTTTAAGTTATGCGATACAACAGGCGACTGCGTCGAATCCTGCCCTGCTGATGTGGAAAAATGTTTAATAATGAGCATAGATGAAGGCGCGAATTGGGAAAGCATAACTTCTAAAAATATAGAGATTCAAGATTTAAGATTTTATATAAGGCCGACAAACGATCCTTTTGACGATGGAAGCCCAAATATCCAGCCGCGCGTTAGTATTTTATTAAATATAAAAAATAGTTCAGCGCTTTCACATTATCGATCAGAAATAGTGCTGCAATCAAATATGTCTACTAGAATATATAATAGATAATAAATTTAAGATGCCATATTTAAAAGAACAATCAGGAACAGTTATTTTATTGGGAATTATCATAACAATGGTAATATTGATTATTGGAACAGGTGTTAGTGTTTTGGTGATTTCAGAAATTAAACAGTCTAAAAGTGTTGATAAATCAATAACAGCATATTATTTAGCTGAATATGGGGTAGAGGACGGATTATACGAAGTAAGAAAACGGGGGAAAAGCATAAATAATATAAACGAAAACGACATATCTGTAGGAAATGGAACATATAGCAGGACAGCGTTTGACAAAAAAGATGAAATTGTTGTTGATTTATTGAAAAATAATGAATATATATTGATAAATTTATACAATTCTGATGCTGTTGATGCAGATGGCGTTATTGATTATCATGCAGGAATAGAAGCTTTTACAGTTGAATGCGAGAAAACATCAAGTACGACCTCAGATGGAATTGAAGTTAAAATTTATCAACTCAACCCAAATAATACAACTTTTTATCATTTTAATGATGACGACATAGAAAACACAAAATTTTATTGGTGCAGCAGTCCTGACGATCCTGAAAATTATTTAACCCATGAAAATAGTTCTATTCAATCAAAACATGCTATTAAAATTAAGATTACAGCTACTGGAGACGCGCATAATTTAATTTTTAAAGCATATACTGATAATAATTATATTACGCAAGCTCAAATTATGGACAAGCAGATCATTAGATCATCAGGCACTTATAGTCAAACAAAAGCTGGCTTGCAAGCGGAAATGGAGATAGAGCCGCCATGGTAAAATAAATCTGTCATCCTTGCAGATGTTGACTAATTCATTGGCAATTTTTTAAAAAATTATGTCATTCCGAATTTATTTCGGGATTTGTGTTTGCTGATAACTAAATATTACTCAGAAAAGCAGATTGTGTAATTTAAGTTTTATTAATTTTAATCATAATACAGTAAACAGTAATCCCTTTACTAACGGGATAAATGACAGACCCGCCTGCCTTAATGCAAGGCAATCGGCGGGCAGCTCATGAACTAAATTCAGGATGACAATAATAGACTTGTCGCATAATAAATTTCCCCGTAGCGAATACGGGATAAATTCCGCGAGATTTTCAGATTTTGAGGCAAATATTTCATCCCCCCTCTCGCGAGAAGGGGGATGGAAAATTTGACCAAAATA
>JAYEJQ010000072.1:0-1564 GCA_034660735.1 Patescibacteria group bacterium
ACTCCGACGAGCAGTCCTAAAATTATCGCGATAAAAATAATCGCAACCGCTAAATAAACTTTTTTATTGTATGATTTTTTAACGATTTCCTTTGTCTGTTCTTGAAAATCGTTTTGGGTGTTTTTTGTTGGCATAATTTTTTGGTTAGAAAATTATTTTAAATTATAAGCAAAACCAAGGAATGGCAGTTATATTGTCAGCCAATTTTTCTTTTCTTTCTCCCATCGTAATTACATATCCCTGTTTGGCAATATCTTTATAATCATTTAAAAAACTTTTTAATCCTTTAATTTTGCTTAAAGAAATGTTTTTTGAAGCTTTGATTTCTATTGGAATAACTTTAGCACCCATATCTATCACGCAGTCAACCTCGGCTCCAGCGCGCGTGCGCCAATAATTTATTTTGTAATTTTTATTTAAAGCTCTTGTTTTTCTGATAATCTCCAACATAACAGCATGCTCAAAAAGAATTCCTTTTTGGGCGTTGACTAAGCCTTTTTCTAATGGCAATCTTGCTAAAGCGTTTCTAACTCCGAGATCAAAAAAATAATAGCGAGATGAAGACATAACTCGTCCGCGATTATTTTTAAAAAATGGATCTACCCGTTCAGCAACTAAAGTATCTTTTAAAATATTGTAAAATTCTTTAATGGCTGGCTGGCTAACGCCGGATTGATTGGATAATTTTGAAAAATTCGGAGCAGTCCCGGATTCTATCGCGGCTAATTCCAAAAATCTGGAAAAGGCTCCTATTTTTCTGCTTAGCGCTTCAGCCCTGATTTCTTCTTCCAAATAAATTTCCGAGTATGCCCGCAGTAAATCCGCTTTCTCTTTTTTTGACGCGTTAACTATTTGTGGAAGCGAGCCATAAACTAAAGATTCTTCAAAAGAATAAATTTTATTTTTATCAACATTTTTTATTTTAAGAGAACTAATATAATTTTCTTTGATCAATCCAATTTCACCCCATAAAAAAGGATCTAAATAAAAATGTTTTATTCTGCCGGGAAGCAGATTAACGCCCGCTTTTCTTAATTTTCTTGCTGAAGATCCTGTTAAAATAAATTGCGCTTTTTTATTATCAATTAAATATTGTATCGCATCAAAAACTTCCGGGACTTTTTGAGCTTCATCAATAAATACAATCGGTTTGATTTTTTCCGCTTCTATAGTTCTAACGAGCAATCCCGGATTTGATTCCAGCTCTATTCTAACGCTTGGATTTTGCAATGGTAATTTAATTACATTTTTTTCTTTTCGCAAGCAAAAATCAACCAAAGTGGTCTTGCCAACTTGTCTTGGTCCTAAAATAAGACAAGACTGCCTTTTTCTAATAACAGCGGCAATTTCCTTATCTAAATATCTAAACAATACTTTATTTTTAACTTGCATATTTAAAGTATATATTATTAAATTATTTTGTCAAATTTTAATCTATAAATTTAAAATAAATCCGTTGAAATTTCTGTTATACAATTCGGTTCCACATATTCAACTTCTGGATAATTCAATAATTTATCAATCATATCATTAACACCAGTCATATTGCCTGTATCAGGAATTT
>JAYEJQ010000073.1:0-32193 GCA_034660735.1 Patescibacteria group bacterium
GCGAGCAGCGGGGTAAAAAGACCGCTTTTGTGTTTATGGATTTCAACCATACCTCAAACAAAAAATTCAAGGGTTAGGTTTTTGAATTGTTGGCTGTAGCATAACAAAAAATGTAAAAAAGTCAATAAAAAAACCGCTTCGTGATATCGCGAAACGATTTTATTTTCAACTACAAAAATTAACAATTAAATTTTTAATGTGTTTTAATTATTCAAAAACAACTTTATAAATTTAAAAAATCGTCTCTGTTTATCCCTAACTGTTTTAGAATTTCTTTAATAATGGGAATTCCGATATCTTTATTGCCATGCGTATTTGGAATAAATATTTTATGGTTTGCTTTCATTAAATATTCGTGCCTTGTCGCTGGAAACGGACCCGTAAATCCTAATTTTCTTAATTTTTTTATTAGTATTTTGCGTTGCAATGGAATAATCCTAGACATAGGATAATTTATTTATATGAACCATTTTGTTAAAATCCGGCAATTTATGATTTTTTTGCAAACTAACAATTAAATAATCTTCAATTACTTCGGCTACTTGCTGTCTTGCTTCTTCAACAGTATCAGCCTGCGCGAATACGCCCGGAAGTTCTTTCAATATCGCGCACCAACTTTTTGTTTCTTGGTCGTATTCATATCTGACTTTTTTTAACATTTGCTCTATATAATTGTTAATAAATAGATTAAGCATAATTTTAATTATTTTTTTAATTATTAATTTTAGAATAGCAAAAAATGTAAAAAAGTCAATAAAAAAACCGCTGGATAAAATCAGCGGTATTTTAAATTTTTTTTGTTATTTACAATCACAACACTAACAACAATTATTAGCCGTTGCCTTTCCAAACTTCTTATTATATTTTTTAACTAAATCCAATTGATCCTTATTAGCCTTAGCGGCAACCCCGCTAACTATATCTTCCTGTTCTCTAACTGGTAATTTAAAAAAATCATTCAAACTTATTTTTTTATTATTTTTCATATTTTGTATTTTCTAATATTTTGTTTAATTTTTCTTCAGAATACTTCATTTTTAAGTAACTGTCAATATGAACATCCAAATAGGATTCCTTAATATTATTACTATAATCTTTAATTACTAAATAAACTTTTACTTTATCTTTAAAAATGGATTTAATTTTTATAACATTGTTTTTAGCGTCAAGAAATGATTTAATAAACACTTCTTTGGGAACATTTCTGCCTTCTATTTTTTCCCTTTTTTTGGTAAATTCCCAAGCGACTAACGGATTTTGATAAATATAATGTATTGCAACTTCCCTGTTTTTATTGACTGATCTCTCAATATTGCGATAAACAATATCAAATTTCGCGAAAGTGCCGTCTAATAATAAATTGTATCTTTTTTTTAAAACATAACTGTAAAGTATATCAACTCCTATGGAAGCCGCTCCTTGCACCACGAAAGAATTCGCCCCATTATATTGCGGGATTATTTCCCTAATATCATCAGCGTCAATTCTTATTATATCGCTATCAAATTCTTCAATAAATCTTTTAGAATATTCCGTTTTCCCAGCGCCAGGTGAACCAGCCATAAATAATGAAATCGGTTTTTTATTTGGCTTGAAAATTTTCTCGCTTGCAAATTTTTCACACAGCAAACTTTTATTCTTTTTTATAAATTTTTTAGCGTCTTCGCTGTCTTTTAATAATTTGCTCATATAAATATTATATCACAAATTATTATAAAATAAAATTAAAAATAATTTTTATTACTAATAAAATCTTGATAATATTTTTTTGTTTGCTCTAATATTTAAAGTATTTAATAAAAAATTTAATTACTGAAAAATGATTTCCCATTTTACAGAATCAGAAGAATCTTGAATTGATACCCCCTTTAATTTTAACTCCTCCTTTATACTGTCGGCTTTTTTATAATCCTTAACTTTTTTAGCGGATTGACGTTCTTCTAATTTTAAACTAATAAAATCCTCAGTTAGATTCCTTTCTGTTAAAATTTTTTCTTTTAACTTTGAAAGATATTCATTTGGGCTATCTTCAAATAGTCTTAAAACAGAAGAAATTTTGTTAAAAATTTGAAAAAAGAATTTAAAGATGTCGCTCTTTTCTTCAGTAGAATATTTATTGGAATCAATAACCTTATTTAACTCTTTGAATATTTCCGTAATTTCTGAAATTACCCTGGGAGTATTAAAATTATCATCCATTAACTCATTAAACTTTCCCTCAAAATTAGTAATAATTATAGGAACTTTATCTGAGTCAACTTTATCATCCGCGCCATTGGCAAATTCTTCCATTCGCAAAAGAGTTGTATAAAAATAATAAAGTCTCTTTCTGGCATTCAAAAATAGATCATCTGAAAAATCTATATCGGAACTATAATTATGGGTCAATATTACATACCTGATTTCTTCTGGAAAATATTTTTTCAAAGCATCCTTAACTGTCAAAAAATTTCCCAAACTTTTACTCATCTTAGTTCCGTTAATCATTACAAGACCGTTATGAACCCAGTATTTTGCAAAAGTTTTGCCCGAATATGCTTCGCTTTGGGCAAGTTCATTTTCATGATGAGGAAATATTAAGTCCAATCCGCCCCCATGAATATCTATTTCATCGCCAAGATATTTATGAGCCATTACCGAACATTCAATATGCCACCCAGGCCTGCCTTTTGACCAAGGAGAATCCCAATATGGTTCATCTGGCTTGCGAGGCTTCCACAAAACAAAATCATTATTATTCTTTTTATTTATAGATTCTTCAGAGTTTATCAAATCTTCTCTTTTTCTATTAGACAACTTACCGTATTCAGTAAACTTATCAATATCAAAAAATACTTCACCTTTAATAACATAGGCAAAGCCTTTATTGATAAGAACCTGGATGTACTCTATTATATCAGTAATACAGTCAGTAACTTTCGGCTCATAGGTAGCGTGCTTTACTTTAAGTTTTTCCAAATCTCCTAAATTTTCCTTGATATAATGCTCGCTTACATCCATACTCTCTATACCCTCCTTGTTCGCTCTTTTAATTATCTTGTCATCCACATCCGTCCAGTTTCTTACATATATAATCTTATATCCAAGATACTCAAAATAAGCTCTTATAACATCATAAACAACTGCTTGCCTAGCATGTCCGATATGAATTTCATCATAAGGAGTTATGCCACAAGCATACATTTTCAACTCACCTTCTGAAAGTGGTACAAAATATTCCTTTTTCCTTGTTAAAGAACTGTATATTTTTATCATAATTCTTATTCTTAATTTTTATTTATTATAACTACAATTTAAGAGATTTCTCGCCTATTGATTCAAAATGACAAAAAATAAGCATTTCTAATTTAAGCTTTTAGGTATTTTTTCATAGCTACAAAAGATGATAAAGCGTTTATAATTATAATCGCTAAAAATTCCAACCCAAAAATAAAAACGAAATTTACTTTAAAATAATTTATTAAATCAAAATCATATTCTAAAAAATAATTAAGATGCGGCTGCAAAAAATCTATTACTGGGTAAAAAACAGCTATTAAAAGAAAGAAACTTATAATCGCATAAAATAATTCCTCCACTAAAAATGGCGCTCGTATAAACCAGTTGCTTGCTCCAACCAATCTCATAATTTTTATCTCATTGCGATGCGTATAGATAGCGATACGAACTGTGTTAAATACGATTAAAGCTGCGATTAACGCGAAAAAAGCAATAATAAATATTCCTATTTTTTCAATTTTTGTTTTTATTACTGAAATTTTATTGATAATTATTTTGTGATCTGAAAAATCTTTTTTTTCAATTATTTTATTGTATTCTTCTTTGTCTAAAATTTTTAAAATCTCTGAATAGTCTTCGCTATTTTTTGCTTTGATCACCAAAACACTATTAAAAATATCCTCTTCTTTTAAAATTTCTATGGATTCTAAAATAGTTAAATCATCTTTATGTCTTTCTTTAAAAAAAGCCAATGACTGATCGCGATCAATTAAATTTACTTTTTCAACCTTTTCTAAACTTAACAGTTCGGAACGAATTTTAATAATCTGCATATCTTCGGCTTCTGTTTTAAAATATACGCTTATATCAATTTTATCCTCTATGGATTTAACCGCCTGCGCTGAAATAACATTCAAAATTATCAAAGTTGTTATTGAAAACAACGTAACGACTAATATCGTAATTGTAACAACCGCAAGCCAAAAATTACGGTAAAAATTCTGAAAAGCGAATTTGATAATTCTAAAAAATGATGAAAACATAATGTAAATTTACAATTACCAATTTGGCAATTATCAATCAATTTCTAATTCTCTAATTTTCAATTATTTAAAATAAATTTGTCACCCCGCTGCTCGCGAGCGGCGGGGCAGAATGACAATATTTTTTGGTATTATTTAATCTAAAAAAACTATCACCACTCGCAAAGACAAAAATTAAAGTATATATTTCCCGCGTTTTTTATCGCTTATTATTTCTCCTTTATCAAGGGTGATCACTCGTTTCTTTAAAGAATTTACAATCTCATGATTATGCGTCACTAAAACAACAGTCGTCCCAAAATCATTTATCCGCAAAAGCATATCAACAATCTCTTGCGCATTAAAAGAATCTAAATTTCCAGTCGGCTCGTCGGCCAATAAAAGTTTTGGGCGATGAATTAAAGAGCGCGCGATAACAACCCTCTGCTGTTCTCCGCCTGAAAGATGCCTCGGATATCTGTCCTCTTTATCTTCTAAATCAACAATTCTTAATGCGCTCGGAACAATATGTTTAATTTTTCTATTTGAATCTCCGCAAACTTGAGCGGCAAATGCCACATTTTCAAAAACAGTTTTTTGCGGAAGAAGTTTGAAATCCTGAAAAACAACCCCTATTTGCCGTCGCAAAACTGGAATCTGGCTTCTTTTAATATTCGTAATGTCCCAGCCGCCGATTGTTATCTGCCCTTCCGTAGGACGTTCTTCGGCGATCAACATCTTAATTAAAGTGCTTTTTCCTGTTCCACTCTGTCCGACAATAGAAACAAATTCCCTCGGTTTAATATGTAAATTAATATTTCTCAGCCCAGTTATATCTCCTAAATAAATTTTTGACAAATTTTCTAACTTAACCATTTATTTAAAATTTTTAATTTTTAATTTTTAATTTTAAACTTTAAACTTTTTTTTATCGCCTTGTAGAGTATGAGCTTGAAATGCATATTCTATGCCTTTTTCATAATTTGTAAAAAGATAATATCCGCTGGATAATAATCCAGAAAAAACAGTAAATTCTATAAAATAAGAATCATCTTTAAAAATTTTATCAATACCTAAATAATCATCATATACTATTTTTTCAACTTTAAAAGGGCTAAAATTTTGAGTTTTTACTTTAATATCAATATAATTATACCCGTATTTTTCTTTATCTTGAACCATCTTTATTCCAATAGTTATTTTTAATGGATTATTTTTAACATATAAATAACAAAAAAATATTACTACAAATAATAGCAAAAAACTAAAAATAATAATTTTTTTTAGAAAGCATAATTTAAAATTTAAAAATTAATTGCAAATTGAAAATTGGTAATTGAAAATTTAGTTACAGTCCTTTAAACATCGGCATTCCTGACTGTGGGTTCACTGGAACATAAATTGTGCCTTCGCGGTCTTTTAATTCTTTAATATAAAGATAATTAAGATAATTTGAACTTAAACTCTCATTGATAATTTTCTGCGCGTCTTTCTGCCCTGCTGCTTCTATTCTTTTTCTTTCCGCTTCTTTTTCCTCTTTCTGTAAAATAAATTCGTATCTCTGCGATTCCTGTTCAGCTGTCAATTTTTCCTGAATAGCGTTTGAAAGTTTTGCCGGCAACTTTATATTCCTCAGTAAAACTTCCTCAACAATAATTCCGCGTGTGTCAATATCCTTTTTTAATCTTTCTAAAATTTTGATTGACGCTTCCTGCCTTTTTTCTGAATAAATATCTCTTGCTTTATAGTTCGCAACTACTTCCCTAATTCCGCTCCTAATTCCTGGGCGGATTATTTTTTCTTCATAATTCAGCCCTAAATCTTTAAAAACATTTGACGCTTTGTTTTCATCTAAATGATATAAAACCGTAATGTCTAAATCAACTTCCAACCCTTCTTCAGTTAATGCCCTAATCGCGTCCGCTGACTTTATCTTGCCTTCGCCTTTTACAATACTCATTGTGTATTCTTCTGTGCGGATGCTCATTTTGGTGATTTTCGCAATCGGGTTTTTAAGATGAATTCCTGAACTAAATTCTTTCTCCTTGACTTTTCCAAAAAGATGATAGACGCCTGTTTCGCCTGCTGGAATAACCACTATTGATATCGCTAAAATAATTATTAGTAAAACCGCCGCAGCGATAATCCTTCCAGCGTTTTTAAATTTTCCCAAATCTATATTCGGGTTGATATTTATTGTTTGATTATCCATAGTATGTTTTTTAATGCTCTTAAAAATAGCAAAAACAACTGCGCCAATAATAATTATTGGCAGTATATTTTTACCAAAAAGAGGCATAATTAAAAAAAATAAAAATATTAAAGGTATTAATTTTGATAATTTATCCTGCATATTAAACTTTTTCTATTCTATATTAAATTTTGTCACCCTACCCCGCTGCTCGCGAGCGGCGGGGCGGAATGACAAATTTTTTATATAAATATATTTAATTAAAATTATTCTCCCGCCTTTTTTTCTAATAAAATAGTCTGGGTTGGAAACGCTATTTCAATCCCTTCTTGATTGAATTTCTCTATAATCTTTAAATTTATGCTTTGTTGCGTATCCATAAAAACAGTGTAATCGCCAGACAAAATATAATAAACAATTTGAAATGTTAAACTATAATCCCCAAAACTATTAAAATGGACCCTGCTATATTCCGCGTTCTCTTGTTTCTCAATAATCTCTTTAATCATCTTTGGAATATTTTTTAACTTTTCAGGCGAAGTGCTATAACTTACTCCTATGTGGTGCAAATTTCGCCTCTTTTCCATAACTCCAAAATTTCTTATCTGCGATTTTGTTAATTCGCTGTTTGAAACAACAAGTTCTTCGCCTTGCGGAGTCTGAATTCTCGTTGTTTTAATTCCAATTTTTTTCACGCTTCCCATTTTGTCGCCTAAAACAATAAAATCTCCTACTTTAAACGGTTTGTCAAAATAGATTGAAAAAGAGCTAAAAAGATCGCCTAAAATATTTTGAAGCGCTAAAGCAACCGCAATTCCGCCAATTCCCATTCCAGCTATCAATGAACTAACATTTACGCCAAGATTAGAAAGAATAAACAAAAATCCAACTACCCAAAGAATTACTTTAAAAACGCCGCTTAACATTTGCGCCGCGGATTTTGTTGCTTCATCTTCTTCATCTCCCATCTTTTTGCGGACAATATAATTTATTAAAATCTGAACAGCAATCATTATCTGATAAATCACCCAAACTAAAAGGGCTATATATAAAACTTTTGAGGCAATCTCGCTTAAAGTTAAAAATTGCAAAGCAAAATAAAAGGCTAAAAAAGAATAGAATGGCGGTTTCAGAGTATTCACAATTTCAATCAAAGTGTCGTCAATATCTGTTTTGGTTTTTAGCGCTAATTTCTTTAATTTTTTTAAAATAATTGTCTGAAATAATTTTAGAATTATTAAAAACACGAAAAACGCAAAAATAGCGATCAAAAAATCCTGAATAATATTTCCTAAAAATTCTACTTGTAAAAAATTTTGCTGATTATCCATAAGTTTTACGATTATTTATATAATAACAAACTTTAAAAAAATGGCAAATTACCGCAAGCCAACTAATTTTCTAACTTTTTTCATTGTTTCGCGCGAGATCTCCCGCGCTTTTTTTCCGCCGTCTCCTAACACTTTTTGGACATAATTTTCATCTGCGTCAAACTCTTTTTTCTTTTCTCTGATCTGTTTTAATTCTTTATTTATATTTTCCGCTAAAATTTCTTTTGATTCTTTGTAACTAATTTTTCCACTTATGTATCTCTCCGCAATTTCGTCTAAACCGCTTTTTGAAAAATGCTTATGCAAAGCGAAAATAGCGCATTCATTAGGATTTTTTGGCTCTTCAGGGCGGCGAGAATCTGTCTTAATTGACATCACCTTTTTTATAGTCTGCTCTTCGCTTTCAAATAAACCAATAACATTATTATAACTTTTGCTCATTTTTCTTCCGTCCAATCCGATTATCGTCTCAACCTCCTTGCGAATTATCTCCTGCGGCTCAATAAAAATCTTACCAAACTTGCTATTAAACTTTTGCGCGATTATTCGCGCCATCTCAATATGCTGTTTTTGGTCTTTTCCAACTGGGACAACATTTATTTTGTAAATCAAAATATCAGCCGCCATTAAAAGCGGATAATTAAAAACTCCCGCGTTTATGCTCTTGTTTTTATCTCTCGCGTCTTTATACGCGTGCGCTCTTTCCAATATCGGCATCGGCATCAAAGATCCGAAAATCCATGAAAGTTCGCAAACTTCTGGAACATCTGACTGCTTGAAAATAATCGTTTTTTCTGGATTTAACCCAAGCGCTAAAATCGCTTTTCCTGCGTCTAAACTTAATCGCGATAATTTTTCAGCGTCCTGAACACTATTTAAAGCATGATAATCTGGGATAAAAATAAATGACTCGTATTTTTCTTCCAACTCTAAAAGATGCTTCATTGCTCCAAGATAATTGCCAAGATGAATATCCCCTGAGGGCTTAAAACCAGTAATCAATCTCTGTTTCATAAAATTATACTTTATATTCTTATTATTTTATTTTAAACTTTATTTAATTATATTGCAAATAAAAATTTTGTTAAGTAAAAATTTTTTGCTATAATAAATTTTATGTTTATAAAAAATAAAAAGGAACTTTCAACAACTAAATATAGAAAAATAATTTTAGAATTAATTGAAACAGCCGTTAAAAGTGTCGCACCTAAAAATTTAATGCGCGGCGCGATTAGTTATAACGACAAAAAACGAATATTAAAAATCAGAAAAGATAATTACGCGCTTTCGCTGACGGGGCGAATTTTTGTTGTCGGCGGCGGAAAAGCAGTTGGCGCGATGGCAGAAGAATTAGAAAAAATTATCAAAATTAAAAATATAACAGCAGGCATAGTTAATTGCAACAGCGATAGCGCTAATCCTAAAAAAATTAAAGTTATTAAAGCAAACCATCCACTTCCAAGTCAAAAAGGCGTTTTGGGCGTTAAGAATATGCTTGCTTTAAAAAACAGATACGCGATTGGAAAAAACGATATTGTAATCTGTTTAATCTCTGGCGGCGGATCAGCTTTAATGCCATATCCCGCGGACGAAATCAGTCTGAAAGACAAACAAAAAATAACTGAATTATTATTAAATTCAGGCGCGGATATAAAAGAAATAAATACCGTTAGGAAACATTTATCTAAAATTAAAGGAGGACAATTTGGAAAATTCTTTTCTCCAGCAATGGTTATGTCAATTATTATATCTGATGTTATTGGAGACGATTTAAAAACAATCGCCTCTGGAATTACCGCTCCTGATTATTCAACTTTTAAGCATACTTTGCGGATTATTAAAAAATATAATTTACATCGCGATATTCCGCAAACAGCAATAAAACATTTAAAAAATGGAATTGCTGAAAAAATCGCGGATACTCCAAAAACTTTAAATAATTGTAAAAACTATATTATTGGAAATAATAAATTCGCGTTGAAAGCAATTTTCAAAAAAGCAAAAAATTTAAATCTTAAGCCTCTAATCATTACTGACAAACAGATTGGCGATCCGGCTAAAATAGCAAACCAGCGAGCGAAAGAAATTCTTAAAAAAAAATACAAAAACTATAATTGCCTTATAATCGGCGGCGAAACAACACCGAAGCTCCCGCTAAAACACGGCAAAGGAGGCAGAAATCAACATTATGCCGCGAGCTCTATTCTGTCTATGAAACGATATAAAGAAAATTGGACTCTTGTGAGTTTCAATAGCGACGGATCTGATTTTTTGCCAAATATTGCGGGAGCCGTCATTGATAATAATTCTCTTAAAACCGCAAGAAATAAAAAAATTAATATTACGCAGAATATTAAAAATTACGACAGCAACCCTATGTTGAAAAAAATTAAAAATTCTATTATAATAACAAAAGAGACAGAAACAAATGTAGGAGATATAATAATATATATTTTAAAATAAATATGCTTATTTTGAATTATAAAATATAAAAATACTGTCATTTCGACCCCGTCGCTCGCGAGCAGCGGGGCAGAATGACATGATTTTTTACTTTTCATAATTCATAGATAATTATGTCATTTCGCTCTTATATCTTGCTAATATTATTTTCAACTATTATTTGCGTATCGGTGTTTGCGATAATAATTTTTTCAATAAACCCAAACGAAGCGAGTGGCTTGATTTTCGCGTTTTTTTATTTAAGTTTATTTCTATCTTTAGTTGGAATAATCACTATTATCAATTCAATAATAAGAAAAATTTTCGTAAAAAACAAAATTCTTTTTCGTCAAATTGTTATCTCTTTTCGTCAAGCTATTTTATTCGCGCTGTTAATAACAATATGCGCGGCACTGCAAAGCCAAAGAATTTTAGAATGGTGGAATATGCTGCTCTTAATAGCCACACTCTCAACAATAGAACTATTTGCTATTTCTAAAAAAACTTAGTATAATAAATTTGCGTGTGCAAATCTAATAAAATTAAAATTATTTTTAATATAAATATTTTATGTCTATCTTTAACAAGAAAAAAGAAACAGCCGCTGAAAAAGATATGAACTTGATATTCTGTGTCGGAATAGGAATTATTATTTTTGTGGCTATTTCAATATTTTTATTCTTTAAATAAAAATAAATTAAAATCAAAACAATATTATTGTTTTGATTTTAACTATTTTTTAAAAATATATGTTAGAAACAAGTAAAGATTTTTTGTTTATAATTTTGTCTTTTTCTGTTTTATTGCTAACATTCTGTTTTTTATGGCTATTTTATTATCTTATTAAAATCATACGAGATATTAGCGCTTCTATTGATAGAATAAACGATATAACAAAAAAAATTGACAATTTGACAAAATCAATTAAAGATAAATTGGAAAGTTCAACTTCGCATCTATTTATGATTGGAGAACTGATCAAATATGCTATGAATCATTTTAGCGAAAAACAAGATAAAAAAAATAATAAAAAAGTAAAAAATAATAAATAAATTTATATTTCATAATCCATAAAAAATTATATGGCAAAAAAAATTCTTTTAATTGAGGACGACGAAATGATAGCGGAAATATACTCTTTAAAATTCACTAATGCCGGTCATAAAGTTACGCAAGCGAATAGTGGATTGTCTGGATATAAACTTGCGATAAAAAGCAAACCTGATATTATTATGCTTGACATAATCTTGCCTGAAATGGACGGTTTTTCAGTATTAAAAAAATTAAAAAGCAATAAAATCACTAAGGATATCCCTGTATTCTTTTTAACAAATCTTAAGCAGGAAGAAGATATTATTAGGGGTAAAAAAGAAGGAGCCATTGACTATTTAGTAAAAGCTGACTTAACTCCAACTCAAGTTTTAGAAAAAATAAATAAATTTTTCAAAAAATAAATATATGGGTAAAATAAATTTAAAAAATGCGGTTTGGAAAGAAGAAAATATTATGTGGCATGGAATTTAAACACTGCGATATCCAGTTTTGGCGATACTAAAAAAGAAGCATTGGAAAGTTTACAAGAAACGCTGGAACTCTATTTTGAAGATATGCCGATATCAAAAGCAGGAAAAGTAGAACGTCCTGACATTATTACATCCGCATTTGAATATGCCTAGCCCAATTAAACTAAAACTTGTAATTAAAACTCTTAATTCTAATGTTTTTATTCTTGTTTCCCAAAAAGGAAGCCCTACTAAATTCCGCAAAACAGGAAATCCAACAAAATCGGTTATCATAAAAATGAGCAAAAAAGAAATTCCGCATGGAACTTTTAGATCTATTTTATTGCATTCAGGGCTTTCAGAAAATAATTTTAGAAAAAATAAATAAATTTTTAATAAAAAAATTTAATAAAAAAATTTTATGGAACATCCAAAAAAAGAAAAAACTTTAGTCGTTATCAAACCAGACGGAATTCAAAGAACTTTAATAGGCGAAATCATTAAAAGATATGAAAAAATGGGCTTAAAATTAGTAGGTATAAAATTAATGAATCTTACAAAAAATTTTGTTGAAGAACACTACACACTTGATCCAGATTGGAAAAGAATAAACGGAGAAAAAACAATACAAGGATATAAAGATAAAGGATTACAACCTCCGTCCGAAGATCCATTAGAGGTTAATGCCGCGACTTTAAAAAATTTAAAAATATACATGTCAAGCGGTCCTGTAGTGGCAATGATTTGGCAAGGAATGAATTCTGTAAAAATAGTAAGAAAAATCACAGGTGGAACCGAGCCGCTAACTTCAGATGTCGGCACTATTCGCGGAGATCTTGTCTTGGATTCCTACCAAGTGTCAGACAATGACAACAGATCCATTAGAAATTTAATCCACGCTTCTGGTTCTACGGAAGAAGCTGAAATGGAAATTAAGCATTGGTTTAATGACAATGAAATTATAGATTATAGATTAGTTCAAGAACAAATTTTATACGATGTTAATTTAGACGGAATCAAGGAATAAAAAAAATAAATAGAATATAAAAACAGCAAAATTTTTACTCTTGCTGTTTTTATATTTTATCTTATCTTTTTAACACTGAAATAAAAGCTTCTGTTGGAATATCAACTTTTCCCTTGCCTAAAGCCATCATTTTCTTCTTTCCTTTTTTCTGCTTTTCTAAAAGTTTGCGTTTTCTTGTCACATCTCCGCCGTATAATTTTGCGGTCACATCTTTTCGCATAGCTGACAATCTTTCAGAAGCGATGATTTTCCCGCCAACGCACGCCTGTAATTTTATCACAAACATCTGTTTTGGAATACTCTTTTTTAAAGCCTCAACTATTTTTTTTCCAACTTTAAACGATTCATCCTTATAAACAATAGATGCGAGCGCTTCCGTATTTTCTTCGGCGATTAAAATATCAAGTTTCACTACTTCTGTTAAGCGGTATTCTAAAAATTCATAATTCAAAGAAGCGTAACCAGAAGACACGCCTTTTAACTTGTCGTAAAAATCAACCAACAGCGATGTGAGAGGCATCTCGTAATGCAATACAGCCCTATTCTCATCTAAATATTCAGTTGTTTTGTAAACCCCGCGCTGCTGCTGGGTCAACTGCATTACCGCGCCTAAATAATCTTTTGGCGTAACAATATCAACAGCCATTATCGGCTCTTCAATATATTCCAACTGTGTCGGGTCTGGTAAATTTTCTGGATTTCTCACTTCAATTATTTCTCCATTCTTTTTTTTCGCTTGATAAGCTACAGACGGAACTGTAATCATCAAATCCAAGTTATACTCCCGTTTTAACCGCTCCTGAAACACATCTAAATGCAACATACCAAGAAAACCGCAACGAAAACCATATCCGAGCGCTGGTGAATGTTCTGGTTCGTAAATAAGGGAAGCGTCGCTTAATTTCAACTTTTCAATCGCTTCGCGAAGTTTTGCATAGTCGCTTCCGTCTTTACAAAAAATTCCTGAAAATACCATCGGCTTAACCTCCTGATAACCAGTTAAAGGCTCTGCTTCTGGATTTGACGCAATAGTGTCGCCAACCCTGCATTCTGAAACATTTTTAAACCCGCCGACTAAATATCCAATTTCTCCCGCTGATAATCTGTCCGACTTTCTTAAATCTGGTTTAAAATAGCCGATATCTATTGCTTCGCCTCTATTTTTTGTCGCCAGCAATTTTACTTTATCCCCTATTTTCAACTCCCCGCTCACAACTCTGATATAAGCGATCACGCCTTTATATTCATCAAACACGGAATCAAATATAAGCGCTTTAAAATCCTCGCTTTCGGATTTAGGCGGCGAAATTTTATCAACAATTTCCTGTAAAACTCTTTCCACACCTTCGCCTGTTTTTGCTGAAACAGCTAAAATTTCATCTTCTTTGCATCCGATTAAATTTATAATCTCCTTTTTTACTTTTTCAACTTGCGCGTTTGGAAGATCTATTTTATTAATAACAGGAATAATAGTTAAATCCTGCTCAAGCGCTAAATACAAATTTGCCAATGTCTGCGCTTGTATTCCCTGTGTGGCGTCAACTAATAAAATCGCGCCTTCAACCGCCGCCAAACTTCGGGAAACTTCATAGGCAAAATCAACATGTCCAGGCGTGTCAATTAAATTAAGAATATATTTTTTATTATTAAATTCGTAATTCATCCTCACGGGCTGCAGTTTTATTGTAATGCCTCGCTCGCGCTCTAAATCCATCTGGTCAAGCAACTGTTTTTTCATTTTTCTTTTTTCAACCGTTTCAGTAATTTCCAAAAAACGATCAGCTAAAGTTGACTTGCCGTGATCAATATGCGCGATAATGCAAAAATTTCTAATATTTTCCATAATTATTTTTAATAATTTCTATACCGCTTTTTGTGTCTTTAATAATATATCCACTTTTCCCCTGCCCAATGTGAATAATTTTGTCATATCTTAATTTTATCTTCTCCTTTTAATATCTTTTTAAAACGTTTAGACTCTTTTACTAATGCCAACACCTTCTTTCGCGTGTCAGCAGGGTGAGGAATTTTTCTAAATCTAAACCTCTCTTTTGTCCCAGCGGTCTGAATATGCACATCACCGTAATCTAAAAAAGTCGGAATTATACCATGCACCTCAGAGGTGACGTCTTGTATTTTTTCTATCTTCTGCTCAGAAATCACCCTAGAAAAAAGCCCTTTCTGCTCTATATTCAAAATTCTTATATTCGTCACTATCCAAACATCCAAATGATAATCTATAAAATTTGCGAATAAAAAAAGCCAAATCCCCAAATAATACGCGCTAAACAACAACAACAAAAAAGGCGCTAAAAAATGATGCTCTAAAATTCCAGTGACAGAATTGTTAATCGCAATAAAAAAAATAATCGGTATAACAGCTAAAAACACAAAAAGCAGGATTGATTTGAAAAACATAAACCAATGCCTTCTTAAAATTAAAATCGCTTTTTCGTCGTCTAACTGGTTTGGAAGTTTATTTGGGCTAAACATATTTTATTTTAGAATTTATTCCCGAATTAAATTCAGGACAGGCTCTTTAGGATTTTATTTAAAATTTTATTTAAAATAAAACTCTAAAGGGTGAATTCCGTTTTATTTTTAATAGACTTGTTGCGTAATAAATTTTGTAGCGCCCCGTAGGACTACGGGGTTAGGCAAATTTTTCATCCCCCCTCTCGCGAGAAGGGGGATGGAAAATTTGGCAAAAAGATTAAAATCGCAGTAGAAATTTATTACGCAACAAGTCTAATATTTAAAAAATTTCTATTATCGCGTTCCAATTAATTTTCGCAATATTTAAAAAAGATACAATTAAAATCGCGAATGTTCCGATGCAAAACAATGCGACCATAAAATCACCGAACAAATTCCTAAATCCAAAACGGAAAAGATGATAAAAACTAAAAAACACAAATATAAAAAATATTATTAAAAAAATAAAATATGGAAATAATAAAATTGATAAAGAAAAAGACATAATGGGATTATTAACAAAAATTTAATTATTGTTTATTTTTCAATAAAATTTAATTTTTAGTTTGCTATTATAGAAATTTTAAATTTACAATTTTAAATTTTAAATGATTAAAATAAAAAATTTTCATTCAGATAAGTCTAATAAACAATAATTTAAAATTAAAAAATTAAAGAATAAACTAAAAAACAAATTCATTTTATTATTTAATCTTAAAAAACGGCGATGTTCAGTCATTAAAACAGCTTTTTTGCGAATTTAATGCCTAAATGCTCATAAGCGGCTTCGGTTGCGACCCGTCCGCGCGGGGTTCTGTGCAGAAAGCCGATCTGCATTAAAAACGGCTCGTAAATCTCTTCAATTGTTCCAACTTCCTCAAAAGTCGCCGCAGCCAAAGTGTTAACCCCGATCGGTCCGCCATTGAATTTTTCAATGATAACTTGTAAAATTCTGCGGTCAACTTCGTCAAGTCCAAGCTCGTCAACTTCTAACGCGTTTAGTGAATATCTACTCACATCTTCAGTGACTCTTCCGTTAAATTTGACTTCGGCAAAATCGCGAACCCTTTTTAACAGACGATTAGCAACGCGCGGGGTTTTGCGAGATCGCTTGGCAATTTCACTCACGGCTCTATTTTCGGTTTCAATATTCAAAATATTAGCGCTTCGCGCAACGATTTTTTCAACCTCTTGATTATTATAAAAATTTAGATGGTGCGTATCTCCAAAACGATCTCGCAGCGGCGAAGAGATCAGCCCTATTCTTGTTGTCGCTCCGATAATCGTAAATTTTGGCAGATCAAGCCGAAGCGTGCGAGCCGATGGTCCCTGTCCGATGATGATATCCAGCGCGTAATCTTCCATCGCGGGATAAAGTATCTCTTCAATTGTCTTATTTAAGCGGTGAATCTCATCAATAAAAAGAATATCACCTTCTTGTAAATTAGTCAAAATAGCCGCTAAATCGCCTGTCTTTTCAATAACTGGGCCAGAAGTCACCTTAATATTCACACTTATCTCGTTCGCTATAATATGCGCCAATGTCGTTTTTCCAAGCCCGGGAGGACCGTATAAAAGCAGGTGTTCAATTGGCTCCTTACGTTTCAATGCTGCCTGCATAAAAATTTCCAAATTATTTTTTATCTTTTCCTGCCCGATATATTCTTTTAAATTTTTCGGACGCAAAGATAAGTCAAACGATCTGTCTTCGTCTTTTTCACCGCTTGAAACAATACGATTGTCATCATCTGTTTTTTTCATTGATTTTTTCATTATTTTCTATTAAAATCTGTCACCCTGAATTTATTTCAGGGTCTGTGTCTGTTTTTAGCTATATTATAATTAAGAGCGACTAAACATAAATTCAAAACTTACTAATCTGATTATAATGTAGCGACAATCAATGACAGATCCTGAAATAAATTCAGGATGACAAAAAATAAAATATTCCGCCCCGCAACAGTCTCTAATAGGGAATACTATAAAAAATATTATTTTATTATTTTTACTAATTTTAATTTACTGCTTTTTCCGCTTATAATTTTAATTTTATCTTTATCCACTTTAAACTCGCCAGCCAATAATTTTATCAGTTCTTTATTCGCCTTGCCTTTTTCAGGAACCGCCGCAATATTAACCTTGATTATTTCGCTCTCTGGCAATGTCCCACAAAACTCCGATTTCACGGCATTTGTTTTAACCTTAATTTTTAAATGAATACTCCCCTCTTTTTTTAATTCCTGAATTTTTTTAATAAGCATTGTTTAGTTAAATTTTAATGCGTTAATTCCTATATTTTTTAATGCGCAATAAAGCTTATTAATTGGCAAACCAACAATTGAATAAAAATCACCATTAATACTTTCAATTAAAACAGTTGCTCTATCTTGTAATCCATAACCGCCTGCTTTATCTAAAAATTCATTTATATTAAGATAATCCTCTATCTCATTATCGCTTAAATTTTTAAATTTAATTTTTGCCTCGCCAAAATCATTAATAATAATTTTATTTTTTATATCAATAACTGCAAAACCGCTCACGACCTTATGTTCATTTCCTGAAAATTTTTCTAACATTTTTTTTGCGTCTTCTCTATTCTTTGGCTTACCTATAAATTTATTTTTATAAATTATAAAAGTGTCAGCGCCTATAATAATAGCGTCATCATAATAACTCGCCACTTTTTCTGCTTTTTTTAGCGCTAAAAACTTTGCTAATTCATACGGATTACTGCATGCTTGCATATCTTCTTTATATTTACTCTCTCTAATCTTAAAACGCAAACCCATCTGTTTTAATAGTTGTTTTCGTCTAAAAGACTTTGACGCTAAAATTATTTTTTTTGACATAATTATCTTATTAATTGATTAAACTTTGTTATATTTCCCAAGCTCTTTTTTGAAAAAATCAACAAAAGGTATCGGCGACGGGTTGATATTATTCAGCATTGCTAAATAAAAACTGATATAACTTCCCAAAATCAACATTTCAAAAGACTGTAAAAATTTTGTTTTAGACGAAAGATTATATTCTATAAATTTTATCTTATTTTTTTTTAAAACTTGTTGCATAACTTTATACCTTATCTGATTTCGCTTATCGTATAATTTAGAATTAAAAAAAACAAAAAACAAATTTTTATGGTTTGATTTCGGATTTGGCAATCCCTCTAATAGATGATGACAAATTTCAGGAATACTAAACCATTTAGAAAAATTTTTAGCGTTTTCATTTATCTGATTACTAAAAGCGTGCGCGTTGCCTGATAAAAATTCCGAAGCGATAATAACTGAAATTTTTTGTTCAATTTTCTTGCTTATTTTTAAAGCCGCGCTATTTTTATTGTTAAAGCTGAATTTTTCGCTAAAATCCTCCAAATTTTTTATAATCTGCTTAACTTCAATATCTTTAATGCTAATTATTCCTATTTTCCGCAATAAAAGTAACTGGCTAAAAATTGAATACCCAAGCCCAATTCTTGGCTCGTTGCAAGAATTATGCTCTGGATTAAAAATATAAGATGGAATATTATATTTTTTAGATATTTCTTTTAATTTACCTCCCGAAGCGATAATAAACATTTTCGCGTTTCTTTTTCTGCCTTCCTCAAAAGCTGACAAAGTCTCTTCAGTGTTCCCAGAATAACTTGAAATAATTAAAAACGTCCTTTTATCAATGTAAGCAGGAAGATGATAACTGTTTACTATTTCAACTGGAAATTTTAATTCATTTTTAAAAATTGACTTAATAATATGCGCGCCTAACCCAGACCCGCCCATTCCGCTAACAACGATATTCTGAATTTTTTTATAATCAGCCGCTATTTTTATATTTTTCCATTCATTAAAAACCTGTTCGCACTGCAAAGAAAGCTTTTTTATAGAACTATGCATATCCTGCTTGTCTAAATTCTTGATGATTTTTAAATTTATGCTCATAAATTTTAAAAATAAAAAGTTAAAAAATAATATTAGTAGGATAATCTAAAATTATCTCGCCATTTTCATAAAAATTATTTTTATCTCTAGCATATCGGTAATCCTTATTTTTTGGTACTTCAAATGTATCAATATCTGCGTCCTTAATAATATTTGTTTTATAATAAACATTGTTTTTATCTTTAGTGTAATAGATCCCAACCACCTCAAAAGAACCAGGATCAGCTTCTGGAATTAAAATTTCTTTATGAAAAACAGAATTATAATTTTTTGAATATCTATTTGGCAAAAATTGAAACCCAGTTATATCAATATGCTCTAATTTCAATTCATTTTTATATACATAATGCTTATCCTTGCTAAAATCCCCGCCTAAATAAATTATAGTTTCTGGATCAGCGCCATTAATAATTTTCTCACGATAATAAACATTATTATTATCTTTCATTAAAGAATAACCAAAAAAAGTTTGTTTATAATACCCAAAAAGTTGAGAGCGAATATCACATATTATCGGAACAAATGAATCTTCGTCGGCTTCTTTAATTAAAATACTATTAAAAAAAACATCGTCTTTATCTTTGGAATAAGGATAACAATTTGGAATTGCCGTAATAGTATTCGGGTCTGCCATAGATACAATCTTGCCAAAAATATCATACACATTTTTTTGATCAATAAAATAATAAAAAATATAATAAGAATCATCTCTTATGGACATAATTAAATCAAAAGTTTTACTGTCAATATTCTTATAAACAATTTTTCCTTTGTCGTATATGTGATTATCATCCTTTGCGTAACGATAATGGATAACTTCAAAACTATCTAAATCTGGATTCTCTAATTCAATATTAACTTTTTCTTTATAGATTATTTTATCCCCAATTTTTTTATACCCTAAGTCTCCATATCTCTCCTGATAATCATTATACCTCCAATCCAAACTTACTAAATCTTCTTTAATAAAATCTTTTGCAATATTATCAATATCTCTATTACTAATCCCAAGTCCTAAAAATCTCATAACATTAAAAGCGGACATAGGAAAACCTAAAAAATATCTTTTATTATTATCAGGATTAACATACCATGCTTCTCCAGCATTCTCAACTTGCAGTAATATCTTTCCTGCTTGTTTTTTCGCAAAATCCGTATCCCAATTTAATTTACCAGCGCCAATAGGATTATACCCGTTTAATATTTCGCTTTTATCACTAATGCCATCGCCATCAGAATCGCTTAAATTTCTATTCGTGCCAAAGGCAGATTCAAAATAAAACGATAATCCGTCGTTATCGTCGTCGCAACAAGTAGACATATTCATTTCCGCTACTGGAATTTTTTCTAAATCGCTATTGCTAATTCCCAATCCAAGCGTTTGCATTAAATTAAAAGCGTCTTTGGGGCGACCCAAATAATGGCGTTTCAATGTATTAGGATTGACATACCATGCTTCGCCAGCCTTTTCAACTTCAAGTAAAATTTTACCCTTTAATGAATTTGCTAAATCTTCCGCTCTAACAATGTTACAATTTGCTAAAACACACATAACAATAAAACAAACAAAAAATGATTTTTTGTTGAACATATTTTTATCTTTAAAATAATTATTTTAATAATAACATACAATCCATAACGTTGTCCAGCATAATAATTAGTAAATTTTAATTATTGCTGATATAATAATAAAGTAATAAACTTAAAAAATTATGAAAAAAATTTTACTATTAGTATTACTAACGAATTTATTATTTTTGCCAGCAATAGCGTCAGATAAAAAAAATCCGATTACTTCTTACGAAAAAGCTAAGATATTAAAAATTAAAAACGAAACAATAAAAACAGATAAAAACAGCGACGAGCCGACAAGCGGAAATATTATTTTTACTGATATTCAAAAAATAAAAATAGAAATATTAAGCGGAAAACACAAAAACGAAATAAAAATTATAGAAAACAGTCTATCTAATAATCCGATGGACATTAAAATCGCGGAAGGCGATAAAATTTTGGTATATTTGGAAGAATACGGTCAAAACGAATATTCGGTTCAAATCCAAGGATTTTATGTTTTTAATAAACTTATCTTTTTTATTGCGCTATTTTTCTGTTTTTTGATAATAATAGGCGGAAAGCAAGGGCTTAAAGCGATCGTGAGTTTGATTATCTCTGTTTGGATTATTCTAAAAATTTTTATTCCGCAAGCGCTAACAGGATTTAACCCTATCTCGCTCGCTTTAATTACCGCGATTGCTATAACATTTATATCGCTTACATTAATAAGCGGATTTAAGAAAAAGACTTTTTCTGCTATTTCGGGAACAATAAGCGGGTTGATTATAGCTGCCATATTCGCGATAATTGCTGGAAAATTAACTCATCTAAACGGATTGTCTAATGAAAACGCCAGAACCTTATTTTCGCAATTCCCTAATCTTAATTTCAGCGGACTGCTGTTTGCGGGGATTATTATCGGAGCGCTAGGCGCTGTGATGGATGTTGCTATGTCTATCTCTTCGTCAATTTCTGAAGTTAAAAAAGCTCATCCTGAAATCGGTAAATACAAACTTATAAAATCTGGAATGACTGTTGGAAAAGATATTATGGGAACAATGTCTAACACTCTTATTTTTGCCTACACTGGATCTTCTATTTTTTTACTGCTCCTTTTTAGCCAATACGGCGAATCCTATATGAAATTTTTAAACTTTAATTTTGTAGCTGAAGAAATTATTAGATCAATCGCTGGCAGTATTGGGCTTATTCTAACTGTCCCGCTAACAGCAATTATCGCTGGGTATTTAGAGAACAAAACAAAATAATTGACAAAAACAGTTTATTAATATATTATGAAATTATTAAATTCATAATTTAAAAAATTTATGAGCAAAAATATAAATAAAAATTTAGTTAAATTAAAGAGGCATCATCAAATCACTATGCCGAGCAATCTATGTAAAAAATTTAATATTGGCGTTGGAGATTATATGGAAATTATAGACAAAGGCAGCGAAATTGTTATTAAACCAGTTAAAATAGTTAATCCTAATCAAGCGTATTTTTACACTAAAGAATGGCAGAAAGAAAAAGCTGAAATTGATAGAGAAATTGCCAACGGCGAGGTTGTCGGTCCTTTTAAATGCGCTGATGATTTAATTAAAGAATTAGAAAACTAAATTTTTATATGAATTTTTACAGAACTGAAAAATTTAAAAAAAAATATAAAAAATTGCCAAAACGAATAAGAGAAGCAACAAAAAAACAACTAATATTTTTATCATCTAACTCGCGCCATCCGTCTTTAAATATAAAAAAAATGAATAATTCTCGCGATATTTGGGAAAGACGGATTACAGAATCTTACCGCTTTACTTTTCAAATAAAACAAAACTTATGTATTTTAAGAAATATAGGCTCTCATAATATTTTAAAAAAACCTTAATATAGACTTGTTGCGTAATAAATTTTTGCTTTAATTTTATGGCGATTATTTTAAGGGACTAAAATATTATAATAATTTATCAAACGGCAATAGTAAAAATTCTCTTGTAATCTACGGCGGAAATTTAAAACAAAAAAAGAAGCGAGGGAAATGTCTTGGGCTGGAAATATTTGCGCGATGAAATTGAAAAAATATAATTTTTATATTTTAAATATGGATAATAATTTTAATGAACAACTAAAAAAAGCGCTAAAATTTTTATCTAAATAACTTAAAATAAACAACTCTATGCAATACGACATTATTATTGGGATGGAGATTCATGCCCAGTTAAAAACAAAATCTAAAATGTTCTGCTCTTGCGCTAACGACGGCGAAAATAAAAAGCCGAACACTACAATTTGCGAAATCTGCACAGCGCAGCCGGGAACATTGCCTGTTATAAATAAAAAGGCTGTTGAATGGACAATTTTGACAGGGCTTGCTGTTAATTGTGAAATTTCTGATTTCACAAAATTTGACCGCAAAAATTATTTTTATCCAGACCTGCCGAAAGGATACCAAATTTCACAATACGATCTTCCAATTTCGCTAAACGGATTTTTAAACATAAACGAAAAAAAAATCAAGATCATACGAATTCATTTAGAGGAAGATACTGGAAAACTGCTGCATCCTCAAAACGCGAATTACAGTTTAGTGGATTATAACCGCGCTGGAACGCCTTTAATGGAACTTGTAACAGCGCCTGATATTACAAACGCGGAAGACGCTAAAAATTTCTGCCAAGAATACCAAAAAATCCTCCGCTATCTTAATGTTTCAGACGCTAATATGGAAAAAGGACAGATGCGATGTGAAGCAAATATTTCACTTCAAGAAAAAGGCAGATGGAAAAAATCAAAAGATGAGATCAAACCGCTTGGCGATTATAAATTAAACCCAAAAATTGAATTAAAAAACATTAATTCTTTTAAAGCAATGGAGCGAGCCGTAAACTATGAAATAAAAAGGCAGACAAAAATATTAAATGAAAGCGGAAAACTAATACAGGAAACGCGAGGATGGAATGACAGCAGCGGACGGACTTATCATCAGCGTGAGAAAGAGTCAGCCCACGATTACCGCTATTTCCCAGAACCAGATCTGCCTCCGCTCACTTTAACTGAATTAAAAGAAAAAATGCGCGCGAAAATTCCCGAACTTCCGCAAAAAAAATCAGAAAGATTTATGGCGGAATACGGCTTTAATAAAATTGACGCCGATTTTATTGTTATTGATGAAAATTTAGCGAATTATATTGAACAGGTTATTTCTGAATTTAGAGCGTGGATAAAAACCGCGAATAATGCTAAAAAAATTCAAGGCGACATTTGGGAAACTCAGCGAAAAGATATAATCAAATCAATCTCTAACTGGCTTATTAATAGATTGGGAGGGATGATGAAAACAGATAATATCACTATTTCAGAAATAAAAATCACTCCTGAAAATTTCGCTGAATTCCTCGCTCTTATTTTTCAAAACAAAATTAACGGCGCGTCTGGAATGAAAATTTTAGAAATAATGCTCAAACAAGGCAAAGACCCTTCTGATATTCTTGACAGCGGAGATTTTGAGCAAATACAGGACAAATCTGGATTAAATAAAATTATTGAAAAAATCATCAGCGAAAATCCAAAAATTGTTGAGCAATACAAAGGAGGAAAAACTAATGTAATACAATTCTTAATCGGACAAGCGATGAGAGAGACAAAAGGAAAAGCAGATCCAGCGATTATTAAGGAAATATTAACTAATTGTCTTTCATAACAATAATTATAATAAACATAATTACTTTAAATTGAGAAATACAAAATATTGTCATCTATATGGAAGCCGACTAATTCGTTGTCATCCCGAACTTATTTCTGGATCTGTGTTTGACTGCTAACTAAATATTATTTAACAAAACAAACTATAAAATTTAAAGTTTTATTAGTCTTAATCATAATGTAGCGAATAGTAGCGACAGATCCTGAACTAAATTCAGGATGATAATTTTAAAAATTCGGAATAACAGGCTATTTTAGAGTAATGTTTCGTAATTCAAAATCAAATAATCAAAAATATAAAAATACAAAAAACAAAAAAATCTCAAATCCCAATATTCAAATCTCAAATGGTTTGTTTTTTGGAATTTGTAATTTTGAATTTGTTTGTACCTTGTCTCTTGTTTCTTGTCTTTTAATTACATTATGTCTATTATTCCTACAATAAAAACCGCGGTTGCCGCGATAATAACAAATAAAGTCAGGACCGCGCTGTCTGTTTTAGGTATAGTAATTGGAATCACAAGCGTTATTGTTGTATTTTCAGCTGGAGAAGGAATAAGTGGACTGGTAACTGGGCAGATTGAATCTTTCGGCGGATCTGATATAATTGAAACCGAAATTAAAGTTCCGAGTTCTAAAAAAGGCGGCAGCAGTGAAACGCAATCAGGCTTAAATTTAACCATGGGAGTTCAGATCACCACATTAACGCTTGATGATATGGATGACATAAACCGATTGCCGAATATAAAACGAAGTTATGCCGGAATTATGGGGCAAGAACAAATTTCATACGGAAACGAATTGCGCAAAGCCATTCTATTCGGATCAACTTCCGATTTTATCAATATTGACCAAAGCGAAATAGATTACGGGAGATTTTTTACCAACACTGAAGATAAATCCTTGTCGCGCGTAGTAGTGCTCGGATATAAAATAAAAGAAAAATTGTTCGGCGATTCTGATCCAATAGGCCGTTACATAAAAATCCGAAAAAAAAAATTTAGGGTTATAGGAACTCTAAAAGAAAGGGGCGCGATAATGACTCTTGATTTTGACGATTTTGTTTATGTCCCAACCCGAACTTTGCAAAAAAAAATAATGGGCATAGACCATGTTCTCTTTATGATGCATCAAGTTAAAGATAAAGACTTAATCAGTAGCACTCAAGAACAGATGCGGTATCTTTTGCGAGAAAATCATAATCTTCCAAGCCAAAAAAAATTAACGGATTTTATGGGCGCGCCAAAGGATGATTTTCGCGTAGTTTCAATGACAGAATCAATGGAAATTATGGACACAGTGACTAATGTTATAACTCTTTTATTATTAGCCATTGTCGCTATTTCTCTGATTGTCGGAGGGGTCGGGATTATGAATATTATGTATGTTATCGTGAGCGAGCGGACGCCAGAAATCGGATTGCGAAAAGCGGTCGGAGCGAAATACTCAGACATAATGATTCAGTTTTTATTTGAATCAATTTTAATAACAGCTATCGGCGGAATTATTGGAATTATATTAGGAATTATTATCTCATTTTTAATATCTGTCGGCGCCAATTCATTCGGGCTTGACTGGGAGTTTAAAGTACCGCTCAAAGCTTTTATAGTCGCTCTTGGATTTTCCGCTATATTTGGAATATCATTCGGCGTTTATCCAGCAAAAAAAGCGGCTAAATTAGATCCGATTACCGCTCTAAGAAAGGAGTGATTTATAATTCATATAAAATTCAAATATTTTTTATCAATAAAATCTATAAAACAGCTTCTATTTATTGATTTGCCACTGTTGTCAAAATTACTATAAGAAATAAAAATTTTTTCTTTAGCCCGCGTCATCGCTACATAAAACAGCCGCTTTTCTTCCTCTATATCAGATTTATAAATCGGGAACCTGTATTCATTCATACCGACAATAAAAACAAAATCAAACTCAAGCCCTTTTACCTGATGCGCGGTTACTATCGGAATTTTGCCGTTGTCCAATCCTAAAAAATCAATATCGCGATTCAGAGATCCGAAATTTATCAATTCTCTTAAAACTGTGTCCGACGGCTTGTTATTATTATCTTTTTGCTCAAAAACTTTAATAAGAGTATCTATTGATTTCGCTCTTCTATCTTTTTCAACATCTTGCTCGTAAAATTTTTTCAGTCCTGATTCTTCCCAGACCCGTTTTAAAAACTTTGACGGCCGCTCTTCTAATACTTTTTTCTCCCATGAATTTATCAACACGCTTAATTGGACGAATTTTTTGGAAAATTTTTTAAAAAGTTTATTTCTCTGTTTTTGTCCAACTTCTAATTTTTTAATTAAAATTCCTAAAAGTTCCGCTGTTGCCAGCACATCATCTTTCGCATCATGTGTCGCCTCTTTTAATTCTAACAATTCAGCTAAAGTCGTGAGTTTGTAATTTTCAGAATCAATCAAACGTCTTGAAAGGTCAAGCGTATCGTAATATTCCTTAAATTCAAAATCTATCTCTCTCCGTTTTGAATTTTCAACAATCATTGAAAGGTCAAAATTGATATTATGCCCAACAACAATATCTCCGTTAATAAATTCTTTCAATTCCATTAAAACATCTTTTGAATTCCGTCCGCTCTTTTGCAAAAATTCATCAGTAATTCCGTGAATTTCATAAGAGCCTCCGACTGGAATGCTGTTTTTGAGATAAAAATGAAAATCTTTTCCTGACTTTCCGTTAATCAATTCAATGGCATAAATTTGGATAATATCGTCTCTTAAAACATTAACTCCTGTTGTTTCAGTGTCTAAAACAATAATCCTCCCCTTATTCCATTTATCAGTCAAATTAAAAAACGGCTCGGGAAAATTATAATTCTTAAAATTAAGAAAATCAGAAATTTTCAAGCCAGATTTATTTCCTTGTTCCATAATAGTTTTCATAGTATCCGCGCTGATATTTCTTGATTGGCGCAAAATCAACCTGTGAGCGCTTTTTAAGTCAAATTTATTAAAAATAATTTTTAGATAAGCGTAAATATCTTTAATCTCTTGACGGCGAAAAAAATTATATTTGTCAACAGTAATGTGGGCAATTTTTTTTTGCGTAAAAATATCAGCAATGTTGCTGATTAAATAATTAGCGCGGCTTAAAATCGCTATTTTCGCGATAGAATTATCAGTTCGTATATTTTTAATATTTTGAATTACCCAGCTTATCTCTTCATTAAAATTAGTTCCGCCAAAAACATCAATGCATTGCAAACTCTTTTCCTTATTTGATCCGCCGCTTATCATCTCTTCTGTATGCGCGCTGTCAAAACTTTTTAAAAAAGATTTAATGGCTTCAAGATTATTTTGATTAAAGCGATAATTTACTTTTAAGCGCATTTCTCTAACTGGAGCGAAATGAGTTTTAAAAATTTTAGCGATTTTATAAGGCTCAGAACCTCGCCAACCGTAGATTGTCTGATCTAAATCGCCGATAAAAGATATATTTTTATGCGTCTTTGCTAATTCTTTTACAACTAAATATTCCGCTATATGAGTATCCTGAAACTCGTCCAACTGGATAAATTTATATCTTAGCGCCCATCTATTTCTTAATTTTTTATCTAAATACAGGCTTTTAATCGTTAAAATTACCAGCTCATTAAAATCAAGAGCATTTTGATTTTTTAAAACATTAAAATATTTCTCGCTGATTTTAATAAATGTTTTGCTGATTTTTATATCCTCAATTTTATGCCCCAGCTGTTTTCTTAAGTTATTTAGCCGATATTGGTATATCCGTTTTATTAAATCCAAAATTTCATAACGGGTGTTTTGAGACCCGACCGCGAATCCTTGATAATTATAATCCGCTAAAATATTCTTCATTATTTCCAATTGCTCAATTTCATCAAAGATAACAAAATCTGAATTTACTCCAATTCTTTTCGCTTCACTTTTCACAAAATAGGAACAAAATCCATGAAATGTGCTTATAGTTAAACTGTTAATCGCGTCTCTGTCCTTAATCCTTTTTTTTATTCTCTGCGATATTTCTTCCGCAGAACGATTCGTAAAAGTAAGGCATAATATCTCGTCTGGCTTAATTCCAGATTCTAAAGCTTTTATAATTCTTTCTATTAAAACCGTTGTTTTTCCTGTTCCGACTGGAGCCGAAACCAAATAAGCGCCGAATATATTGTTAATAATTTCCTGCTGTTCCTTGTTAAAATTCATAATGCAAAAATTAAAATAATTTCTATAAATTACGAAATATATAAAATGCTATCACTCTGCCCCGCTGCTCGCGAGCAGCGGGGCAGGATGACAATAGTAAACATTATTCTAAAATTACAAATCTATCAACCTTTCGCCCTAACATAAACTCCCGCCCGCTCATCTCCTTTTTTCCCTCTAATTGAACTCTTTCTAAAACCAAACTCCCATGTCCGCATAAAACACCCATTTTTTTATCATCTGTTAAAAATATTTCGCCAACATTTTTATGCGCGCCGACTATTCTTAATAATGAAACTTGAATGATTTTTAATTTTTTATTATTAGACAAAAAAGACCAGCTGCCTGGCCATGGATAAAAAGCGCGAACTTGCCTTTCTATCTCTATCGCTTTTTTTCGCCAATCAACCTGCCCGTCAGCGCGCTGTAAAATTTTAGTAAAAATCGCGTTTTTATGGTTCTGCGGCTTTGCTTTTATTTTTTCCACTAAATAATCCGGCAAAACTTTGACTAATAAATCCGCCCCAAGTTCAGACAATTCATCGCGCAACTGCGTGTAATTTTGATCAATAATTTTTAATCTTTTTTTCGCGATTATATCGCCATGATCCATTTTTGCGTCCATTATCATTATGGAAACGGCTGTCTGTCTGTCTCCGTTTAAAATAGCATTCTGAATTGGAGAAGATCCGCGATATTTCGGCAAAAGCGATGGATGAATATTTAAGCATTTATGCTTTGGAATATCTAAAATCGCCTGCGGGACAATCTGCCCGTAAGCAGCTGTAATAATTAAATCTGGATTTAACTTTTTAATTTTATTCTTTATTAGCGATATTTTCAGCGGCTGCAAAATAGTTAATCTGCGTTCTTGAGCAAACTTTTTAATCGGCGTGGCGGTTAATATTTTTTTTCTGCCAACAGGTCTATCTATCTGCGTGATAACCGCTATAATCCTTAAATCGCGATTCAGCAACTCTTGTAAAATCGGAACGGCAAATTCAGAAGATCCTATAAAAATAATTTTCACTTTTTTAACTTTTTCCATTCTCTCCTCCTTATTTATATTCCTTAATATTGCTAAAAAATAAGCCATTTTATTACTAATCTCTTTTTCTTTCACGATCCCCCATATTCTCATTATCCGAGCATTGCTCTGTTTCTTGCACAAATTCATTAAAATCGCCACATCTCTCCTACTTTTTAATTTTCCAAATGATTCAGCGATATCAACCGCCAAGAGCTGATGTTTTGTGGTCGGACCGCGCTTGTCTTTCTTTTTTCGCTTGTTTGCGGCTGTTATTCGGCTTTTGATCGCATCTTTTAATCTGCTTGTCATACAATTTTAAAATTCATCACTAAATATCCTACTCCGAAAGGATATTCATAAGATAAAAGCTGTGGCTCGCAATTAAGCTTGCTTAACGCTCCAGCTAAAATCATAAAAGATCGCAAACCGCATTCTTTCGCCTCGCCTGCCAGCTCTTCATTAAAATTTAACAACTGCTCATAATCCATTTTTTCCAATATAGAAATTAATTTTTTATCAAACACTTCGCCTTTAGACGAATATCCAGCAGGCGCGTCTTTGGTTAAACAATGCGATAAATCCCCAGAAGCGATTATGGCAACCCTTTTATTGCTCCTTGTTATAACCTGTTTTAAATACTTGCCAAATTCAAAATGCTCTTGATACCCCAAAAACGAATATGCCATCGGCACAATTTTTACTTTCGGAAGATTTTTAGTTAAATAATAGAGCGGAACCAAAACTCCGTGATCCAAAGATAATTCGTTAGCTAAAACAATTGGCTGATCACTTGTTTCTGCCCTTATTTTAATCTTGTTTATAAGACTAATATCAGAGCCAAATTCAAATTTATCGTCTATGGAGCCAAAATTTTTAAAATCTCCTTGATAACTGTCGCTAACCTGTATGGTAAAAAACTCAGCGTTAATCAATCCGTGCGGAGAAATAATAATAATCGTCTCTGGCTGAGCCGCGTAAAGCGCGCCTGATAAATCCTCCATCGCCTCTTTTGTTTTGGTAATCTGATTGATATTATCCTTGCCGATACTCGGAATGAGTATAGGTGGATGAGGCGTTATAGCCGCGAATACTAACATAAAATATTTTATTATTTAATTATTTTATTTTAATTATACCAAACAGCAAATTAGTGTCAATGAAAGATAGCAGTTAGTAAATAGTAATTAGCAACTAATAAAAAAATCAATAACTTTAAATTACGAAATATAAAAATCATGTCATTCTGAGCGACCATCGGGAGCGAAGAATCTGCTTTAATGCCAGTTAGATTATTTTAAAATCATTTAATCGCTGAATTTAAGGCATTATTAAATTATCTTAAACAAATTTTAAATTCCAAATCCAAAATTACAAATTCCAAATAAATTACAAATTCAAATTTTCAAATTCCAAAAATAAGTTAGAAGGATACAAGATATCACCCTTACGGGTGATCACCCGCGAGGCGTGGCTTCGGCTATCGCCTCAGAATGACAAAATTTTTTGTGTTTCGTAATTCAAAGTAATAAAAAAATTAATAAAAATTTTTAGCAAAATGCGCGATCGCGTAAAATGCTAAAAAAAAGAAATACCTATTTAAATAGGTATTTAAATAGGTATTTAATTTTTAAAAAATTATTCTAAATTATTTACGCTTTATTTAATCTATTTTTAAAGTAATTTAAAAAGCATAAAATTTGACATTTATTCCTTGCCGATCCACGGATCAAAATCAACATTATCACTAACAGAACTATTGTTGTTGCCTTCTGGATTTGGTCCTGCGTTGCTTCCCCACCAATTATTACGCGCGTCAACAGTTGAAGACGCATTGTTAATTACTGATTTAAAAAAATTATCAAAAAGCTGCGAATCAGAAATATAAACTTCTGAATCATCTCCTTTAACCTCTACTCCGATATAATTATTGCTAATAATTGAATTTGTAGTTGTCGCGCTTCCATTATTAACTGTTATCGCTCCTCCTGTCTCAAAAGTAACCATCATCATAGCTATATATACAAAATTCGTTGAAGCGAAATAATCATAGTTTCCTGCATAATTCACAATCGCGTAATCCATTTCTAAACTTCCGCCCTCTGAAACAATAATCGCTCCCCAGTCTCCAATTTGAGGATTACTATTTGAACTCGGAATATATCCGCCTTTTTCATCGTCATTATAAGAAGTAAAAACGGCATATTGTCCAGGCAAGCCATTTACTATCAATTCTCCTTTGATATTTAACCCTGCATAATTAACATTATTAACATTATTAACATTATTAACATTATTAAATTTTATCACAACTCCTGGATCAATGGTTAAAATATTGCCCTTCTCTACTGTTAAAAATTTGCCAGAAACGCAATACGGACTCTTTTTTAATTTAAGGGTTTGAGTATAAATATTCCCGTCCTCGTCTAATAATATATCTTGGCAATATCTGATTTTTGTTGATTTTATATTCCATTCGCCGATATTCCCCGCTTTGTCTGTTGCGCGTAAACGAAAATAGATAAGATCCCAATCATTAACACTGAAATTAAAAACTGTGCTTG
>JAYEJQ010000073.1:32293-34455 GCA_034660735.1 Patescibacteria group bacterium
TTGTCTTCCTTTGCGGCAACTTCAAAATACGCTTTTGTGGAACTTGAAAAAAGCAAAGGCGCTTTTGTTATTTCCACGACAGGCGCTATTATGTCTAAAATAATTTTAAATTCATTCGCATCGCTGTATTCGCCAAATCGGTCTTCTGATTTTACGTTAAAAATATTTTCACCCTCTGACAAGTCTATTAAACTCTGCCAACTTGAGCTGCTGTTTCGCGTAATCTCCGCTGAACCGCTAATCAATACTTCAAAATCACTGTTATTGCTGCCGCTTATTAGCAACGGTGTTCCGCTCGCGTAATATGGAAACTCTGGCGGATACAAAATAATCGGAGCAACAGGAATTGATAAATCTATTTCCCATTCATATTCAGGCGAATTTAATTCAATGTTGTCTGCCGAATCAACAGCTTCTACCATAAAAATATGCGTTCCTGAACTCAGCTCGGCATACTCAACTGGCGAAAAACAAGCCTGCCATTCATCGCTGTCTAATCGGCAATTAAAAACAGCCTCTTCTGAAGCTGAAAATTCAAATTCCGCAATATCTGAATTACTCGGATTATTCGGCTTTTTTATTATCGTTGTAATGGGCGATTCTGTATCTCCTCCGCCTCCGCCGAAAAATACAAAATTACTGGACTTAACTTGAACCTTTTGTTCGCTCGGATTATCCTTTTTAACAACAAACTCGCCTTTTTCAGGACTGTCAATTTGGCTTTTTTCATCTTTATCGCCTGCCTCTTTTTTCTCTTCTGCTTTTTTAACGATTTTTTCATTGCAAACTTCTGAAAACAGTCCGCGACTATTCTGTTTAGCTGAATTAAAAGCGGTTTCAATGCTATTTCTCCGCGACAAATCAGATGTAACAGGACAGTTTTTCCATCCTGGCTTGCAAAAAAAAGTTTCCGCTAATCCTTCAAGCGCTAATCGTTCGTTTATAAAAATATTTCCTGAATAAACATATCTTAACAACCGACCGTATTTATCCTTGTCAACGGACGGATCTTTGGCAAGTTTTAATTCTCCTGTTTCTAAAAGCTGCAAATTTCTAATCCTCGCGACCCATGCCAAGCATTCATCGTCTTGCGGTCCTGGCTTTCTTAATTCTGGCGTATCAATGCCGATATACCGCACTCTTTCGCCAGAGGTTAAAACGATGGTGTCGCCGTCTATCACATAATCAAGCTCGGCATTGCTGTAATTTTCAATTTTTTTTATCTCTTTTTTAATTAAAGAGTTCGGTTTTAATATTACTAAATCAATCTTATCTTTTGCGTCTGTTTTAATCTCTTTGCCTCTTTCGCCTGTGTCAACATTTTTTGGTTCGGCAAAATCCTGCGTTGAAACAGGCGGCAGCGCTTTTTTATCGTCTTTTTTAACCGCTGACAAAACTTTACCGCTTGCATTTTCTAAATTCTTTCCAATCTTTGATGCTATTTTTGCGGCTCCATCTGTTGCTTTTTTTGCCGCGTCAGTTGCAACTTCTTTTCCTGATTCAGCAACAAACTTGCTGTAAATAAAGGCTTTTTTTGCCCCGCTAAAAGTGTCATCCCATATTTTAGTTACCCTTTTTCTGCCAGCAAAAAAAGTGTCTCCAAAAACATATTTTACGCGATCAAATTGATTTTTCTCTAATCCATTTTTAATCTTACTCCAAACGCTCAACTTTTTCTGCGCGCTTTTTTCTTCATCAATTTTTTCAAATTCTTTAATAAAATAATCTATCGCGCCAGCGCTATATCCAACCGCCTGCGGATAAAGCATATTCCAGTAGTCGTGATGAACTCTTAAATCATCAATTTTATAAAAATTTTCAATTGGAGATTGGACTTCCCTTAAGCATATAAATTTATTATTAAAATTATCTTTACAATAAACATAAAGATGCGTTTCGTTATTTATTTTTATTTTTTTCTTACTGACTATATTATTTACATCTTGAATAGTGTCTTTGCTATAAAAATTATTATTTGAATAATTAGCTAAACTATCAAAAGCGCTATCTAAATTATCAACTTTGATAAAATTTACTTTTTCTAAATTAACATTTCCATACTTTTCAACCCATTCTTCAAAAGGGTCGCCGTTTGGATGAGCGTCATTTCTCGTATGCGCTGGAACAGACATATCTTGAATTAGATGCAAAATATGCCCTAT
>JAYEJQ010000074.1:0-7530 GCA_034660735.1 Patescibacteria group bacterium
TATTTTGGTCAAATTTTCCATCCCCCTTCTCGCGAGAGGGGGGATGAAATATTTGCCTCAAAATCTGAAAATCTCGCGGAATTTATCCCGTATTCGCTACGGGGAAATTTATTATGCGACAAGTCTAATGATTATTTTTTACTATTTTTTATTTCTTTTTTTAATCTTTCAATCTCATCCTTTAATTCTTTATTTTTCCGCTCTAATTCAACTACTTTTTTTATGGATTTTCGCTGCTCTTCATTGCGGCTCAATATTTTAATATGCTTGATTAGATTTTCCCATCCAGTTATATCGCCTGAATTTATTAATTGCTTTTTAAAATTATCTTTTTCGCAATACATAAGGCGATCTGCTTCTTCCCAGACAACATCAAATTTTGCTTTTCTTTCCGCTTCTTCTTTTGAATATCCTTCAATCTCTATATATTTTATGTAATTTTTTTGAAATTTTTCCAAATCCATATTTTCCATATTTGAAACGCCAGCTGAAGCGGAAGTAAAAAATTTATAATCTTTATATTCTTTATTATACTCTTCAAATTCTTTCTGTGTTGAATCTTTTTTTATACTATCTATAATATTTTTTTTCGTGATGAATTTATCACAATCAATATCGCTTAAATTATCATTAAATAAATTTACTATCAAATTTCCTAAATCCATTTTGCTTTTTTTATTATCTGCGCCTGTTAATGAAAAATCTTTTTGAGATACTCTTGTCCCCCCGTCTTTCTTGCCTTCTATTAAAAAACCGAACTCATCGCCGCTTTCAGCGGTTATTGTTATGCTTATTTCATCCTTAAGCGCCGGATATATATTATAAAACTCTCTTACTGTTTTTTGCATTTTTTTATAAATTTCCGATAAATACACATCGCCTTTTCTATGGCTAACTATATCATTAACAGTTTTTAGCCCTTCAATATCAATAAAAACGCGTGTAAAATTCTCATTTCCGTTTTTTATAAGTTCTATTATTCTATGTCTGGCGAAATTTTGATTTTTAACATCGTTATTTGTAAAAATATCGCGAGAATCAATATAATCCTTTTTATATCTCATAATAACATCGTCTATTATCCCTTTCCTCTCTTTTGTTAAATTTCCGCTAATTTCATTATTATATCCATTTAATCTTTCGCTAATGGCGTTTTTTGCATCATGTGTCGGAAGTTCAAGGTTTTCCAAGCGCTTAAAAATATAATTTTCTACTGTATCGCTATTTTTTTCCATATTTTTAATTGGAATATTTTGCTCTTGTAACATAAATTTATGGTTTTATATTTTTAATAACTTTTACTCTTTAACAACCAAAATCTTTCTATAAACTACATTCTCTTTTGTGTATTTTTTTTTAACCGCTATTTTTATTACATTAACGCCTATTTGCAGATTTATATTTTCGGAAAATTTTCCTTCGTTGTTGGCTATTATTAATTTATCATTAATAAATATCTGTGATCCGCGATCAGTCTCCCCTATTATTTTTATTGATTGTTCATTGATTGAGAGATTATTTTGCGGCGAAATTATATTCAGTATCGGCGGCTTGGAGATATTTTTTGCTTCTCCGCTTAAATAACAAAAACATAAAAGAAAGACAGCCGCGATAGCAATATTTCTGAATATTTTAGGCGCGACTATAAAACTAAAATTCGGAATTTTTATATTTCTAAAAAACGCGTTTTTGCTGTTTTTTGTCTGTTCAAAGAACAGATATTCTTTTTCAAAAATTTTAAACAAATGTCCGCTGTTAAGATGCAGAAAATCAGCGTAATTTTTAATAAAATTTTTAATATAAATTTTTCCCGGCAGATTTGAATAATTTGATTCTTCTAAAGATATAATATATTTTTTCTGAATACCTGTTCGCTTTTCCGCGCTATCAAGAGGAATACAGCGGGCAATCCGCTCTTTTTTAAATATCCCCCCTAAAGTATTTTCTATAATCAATTGTTTTTTTTCCCAAAAAACCATAAAAAATTAATTCTTAATTCTTAATTCTTGATTTTTAATTTTATTATACCACATTTATTCGTTTTCATCATCTGAAATATTTTTCCCAAGAGCCAGCACTTCGCGTGGACGATTTGTTCCGTCAGACGGCGCAATTATCCCCTGCTCTTCTAAAATATCTATTAAACGCGCGGCTCTATTATATCCAATTCTCAGTCTCCTTTGTAGCATAGAAGAAGACGCCTTGCCTGCCGCGGACACAATCTCTTTGGCTTGTTTTAATAATTCTAAATCATCGTCTGTAATATCAAGACTTTCTTCACCGCCGCTTGATTCTGAAATTTCCGTTATTTCACTATTGTAGTCAGTATCGTTGCGAGCTTGCAGATAAGCTGTGATATTTTTAATCTCTTTTTCTGAAATATAAGCGCCTTGAAGCCTTTTCGGCTTTGAAATTTCATTGGAAATAAAAAGCATATCTCCTTTTCCTAACAGCTTTTCCGCTCCGCTCATATCTAAAATGGTCCTAGAATCCATAAGCGACGCGACGCTAAAAGCGATGCGCGAAGTTATATTCGCTTTAATTAGCCCAGTAATCACATTAACAGACGGTCTTTGTGTGGCTAAAATCAGGTAAATCCCGACGGCTCTTGACATTTGCGCCAAACGTATAATTAAATTTTCTATTTCAGCGCCTGCGGACGCCATTAAATCGGCAAGCTCATCAATAACAATCACTAAATTATACATCTTTTCTTCGCTTTCGGCGTTATAAGAAATAATGTCCCGTTTTTTTGCTTCGGATAAAATTTCAAACCGACTTTCCATCTCTGAAACTGCCCATTTTAAAGCTCTCACGGTTTTTTTAGTGTCGGTAATAACAGGAGCGATTAAATAAGGGGTGTTATTGTAGATTGGCAGTTCCACCCTTTTTGGATCAATCATAATAAATTTTAATTCATTTGGGCTGTTTTGATAAAATAGGCTTAAAATAATTGAATTTATACAAATGCTTTTTCCAGATCCTGTAGATCCCGCAATTAGCAAATGCGGATTTTTAGCTAAATCTATCATCCATGTTTTTCCAGAAACATCTTTCCCAAGCGATAGCATTAAATTGGAAGTCCGTTTTTTAAATTCTTTTGAAGTTATAATATCTTTAAGGCGAACGGTCGCGGCGGTTCTATTCGGAACCTCAACGCCTACTAAAGATTTTCCAGGAATGGGCGCTTCTATGCGAATCGGGTGCGCGGCAAGCGCTAAAGATAGATCGTTTCCTAAAGTAATAATTTGCGACAACTTAACCCCTTCCGCGGGCTTTAAAGTATACTGTGTTACGGTCGGACCTATATTGACTTCGCCCATTTCAACTTCAATGCCGAAATTTTGCAAAGTTTTTTTAATAATATTTATATTGTTGTTTATGTCTCCGCTTGTCGGCTTGCCTCCGCTATTTTCCAATAAACTTACGGGGAGATCTATCTTTCGCCTATTAAAAGCATTTGTCATATTTAGTTGAAATCCTTGACCTTCGTTATTTTTGGCGTTAGAACTTTCTTTAATTTCATACTGTTTAAAATCAATGTCGCTATCTTTTTTGCTTTCGCTGTTTTCATAATCATCTTCTTCGTATTGCTCGCTATCTTTATTAAATTTTTTATGCTTATAAATATTACCTGCTTTTATTTTTAATGATTTTAAAATCCGTAAAAATTTTACAGCGACAAATTTAAAAACGCTCGCGCCATGGAACATACTATTAAGGGAAATATTAAAAATTATTAAGATTGAACTAATAAATATCGCCAGTAAAATTATCAAACTGCCCCAAAAACTTAAAAAATATTCAAGCGGCCAGCTTAAAAGCGCTCCGACATATCCGCCGCCAACCTGCGCGGCTGCCTTTAAATTTTGAAAAAAATTTTGGTTTAACGGCTGGCTTAAATGCAAAAGCGCGTAAAAACTCATAACAAAAGCCGCGAAACTAAAATAATGAATCGCTTTTAATGACAATTTTTTTGAAACAATTAATAGATAACCAAATGTTAATAAAATTAACGAAAAAATTATATATCCTAATCCAAAAAAATTTTTTAGAATTTTTTCAAACCAAAACCCGAAACGCCCGGCTGAATGAAAAAAACTCAGCAGCGATAAAATCGCGAGAGCAAATACAATCACGATAAGCACGCCTTTTTTGGTTTCGGTTTTAAGCGAAAAATCATCCTCTTCTTTTATTATATTTTTCCGCCGTCTTCTCTTTTTCATTTTTTTAATTCTATAAATTATTAAATGTTAAAATTAATTTTTAATTATTTTTTATTATATAAAAAATAAATAAAAATAACAAAGCGCGTAAAATTATGCCTATATTTTAAATAATAATAAGATTACTTAAACCACAAAAACTTTTTCTAAAATATACTCTAAAAAATTTGTTTTTACATAAATTAAACTAATTATAAAAATCATTGCCAAAATGCTTTCTGTTATTAACATTTTGCTTTGAATTTTGAATCTGACAAATATATTAACCATTAAAGAGACCGTGATTATTATTAAAGCGATAAAGAAAATATAATGCGACATTTTTATAATCTTTTCCGCTATAGTTATCTCTTTTTCGGCTTCTATATCAAAAGATTTAACATTATTTTTCAAACTGGCGTTCATTCCGCTAAAATCAATATTATCAATTTTAGGTTTAGCGCTTAACGCGGAAGCAGCCCTTACTTTCGCTATAATTTTTTCCGCCGAACTTTTAACTAACGGTTCTTCCTCTTTTTTTATCTTTTCTGCGTATTTAACTTCTTTTATGTTTTTTATTTTTTCTATATCTTCTTTAATTATATTCGCATTCTTAACTTTAATTTGCGGACTTTCTATTAATTCCTTGCGCTTAACGGCAATTGTCTTTTTTGTTGTATGGTTTTCAATTATTTCACTTTCTGCCAACGGTTCATTTTCAACTGACTGATTATCTGCGGCTGAAACTGCTGCTAATTTTACGCTATTCGCGCTGCCAAAAATCTGAACTAAAACATTAGTTTTCTTTCCGTCTATAACTCCCGTTAATACTGCCAGACCAATATTAGAATATTTATTATTTAAAATATTTTTTTTATGCGTTTTTGAAGACATTAGGGCTTTATGGGCTGTCTGCGCCGAGGTAAAGTTCATTGCTAAATTTTCGCCAATGAACAGATAAGCGTATTCTGATCTATTGATAAAATCCCAAGACATACGACCGTCAGGGCTTTTATGCGCAAAATAATTTTTTTCAATCATATCTTTCGCCTTACTAAGAGCCGCTTTATTTAAAATAGGGTTGCTTGTTAACTGTCCCGCGCCATTGTTTTTTCTGTCAATATTAATTAATTCTAAAATATTTTTAGTTATCAACTCTGACATTTTCGCTTGATTCGGATAGATAAAAAACAGGTATCCCGCCACTGACATTTTAATAATAACTAAAATCGTAGCGATAATCACTAAAGATTTTCTTCTTAAAATTTTCGGCCTGTGTCCGTTTTCTTCATTCGGTATAAAATATTCTTTGAAAATAGATCCAGAATCACAGCAAAATCTTTTAAATCCCTCTTCTCTGTTTGCTAATTCCTTAAATTCTTTTTTTTCTTCGCTTAAAAAATTTTTAAAATTGTTATAAATCTTTTTTTTGTTTTTTTTCTTAAATCTTAAAAATCGCGATTTAGAAATAAATCCCTTCAAAATCGCAAAAAAATTCCATCTATTTTTTCCTTTTTTAAAAAATTTCATAATTGCATTATAGCAAAGAAATAAAATAATTGCTAAAAATTTATAAAAAAACTCAACTAAATAAATAAAAAAATAAAGAAAGAAAAAAAAGAAAGAAAAAAAAGAAATAAAGAAATAAATCAAAGAAATCAAAATTTTAAATTCTTAGCGAAAACGGACGACCGTCCGTTTTCGCTAACTTTTTTCTATCCCTTAAATTTTGTTTTATACTTCAAACTCTTAATAAAATAAATAAACAATTGCCTGTTTTGCTAATAGACTAATTTTTAATAAGCTCGCCTATTATCACAAGACGATTTTTTTGCGAGTAGATTGGGTCGCAAGTAAATAAAGTTAAAATCGGTTTTTCTGTTTTTTTTAAAATTGAAAGATCTTGCGGATTAACTGTTTTAATCTCTTTTATCTTATAATAATAATCTTTTTTTTGCCAAATTATTGAAACAATATCTCCGATTTTAAGTTTATCAAATAGATAAAACGTTAAATTGCTCGGTGGCAAATATTTAAAACGGTGTCCAGTGATGACTGTGTTGCCAATTTTATCAGGTGTAGAACTCGTCGGTATCCTCCATACTCCGCGAGACAACCCGTAATTTTCATTATCTGAATCAATAATCGGCGCATTTACGCCTATTTTAGTAATAATTACGCGGTTAGACGAATCATCGTATTCTGCTTTGGGCAAATTAGCGCTTTGCCCTACTCGTTCTTCTTGTCTTTGAGTGTTCTCTGATATTGGCAGAGAATTGCTTATCATTTCTTCTGTTTTTTGTTTAACAGTTTCAAAATTTTGCCAGTCAACGCGCGCTGATTTGCCTTGCTGTGATAATTTATATTTTACAGTAGGATAAAACGGCAATACTATTAAATAAATAAGTATGCCAATAGCTAAAAACTCCAACACGACAACTAAAGCTTTTATTATTTTTTTATTTTGATTTGCTCGGAACATAATTTGTTATTTTTTAAATTGTTAAGTTAAGATGCTATTGACATTTGCATCTGTTAAACATACAATAAAAATATAATAAATTTAAACCTAAATTTATGCGTATTTATACTTTTCGGACTATTATAGAACCTGATAAAGACAATACTTTTCACGGCTATGTCCCTTCTTTGCCCGGCTGTCATACTTGTGGAGATACTTTAAAAGAAACAAAAAAAAATTTAAAAGAGGCAATCAAGTGTCATGTGCAGGGACTTTTAATTGACGGGGAACAAATCCCACGGGAAGATGATAATTTTCAACTTGTCCAAACTTTTACTGAAAAAGAATTTGCTTTTAATCGCTAAACTTTATTATGCCAAAACTTCCTGTTCTAAAATCCAATGAATTAGTTAAAATTTTAAACAAAATGGGGTTTTACAAACATCATCAGGTTGGCAGTCATGCTCAGTTTAAGCATACTGATAAAAGAAGAACCACAATTCCTATTCATTCTGGAAAAGATATCCGCGCGGGAACTCTTAAATCTATTCTAAGAGATATAGAACTTTCAACCGAAAAATTTATAACTTTCCTGAAAAAATAATTTACTCTTTTGATTTTTCTGCAAATTGCAATAAACTTTTCCGCCAATTCGGCGGTTTTTTAGACCGCGAGAATTATATCAGCGAATTAGTAAACATACGCAAAAATGACAAAAAAGGCGACAACCCTTATTTGTGTCAACTACTTATACACTACCACAAAACTGCTTTAAAATCAATAAACTCATTAAATAAAAAACAGTATAATATCACTAAATATCATACTGTTTAATATTCCCATTGACTATTTCAATATAAAATC
>JAYEJQ010000075.1:0-6805 GCA_034660735.1 Patescibacteria group bacterium
GCGTCTTTGCCTAAAATAATCAGAAAATCCGCTGAACTTTTAATTGGGTTTGTTAAATTGATTTTGCTGTTTGCGATCGGCTGTGAAAGCAGCCAATTAGGAATATTAAAATTCACTTCCGCGTTAAGTTTGTTTTTTAGGAATTTCAGTTCTTTCTGCCTTCGTCCGCGGGAAAGATCGTAAATAATCGTTTTTTTATAATTTTGATTTTGGGAATTCGCTATTTTATCTATTATAAAATTATCCTGCTTTAACATTTTAGCAACACGCGAAGCCATACCAGTAATTTTAGTCCCATTCTGCACTTCTATGGTCGCTTTGGTTATATTATCATTTGCCGACATTCCCGCTACCGCGCCTTCGTTAAACATATTTTTAGCTAAAATTTTTAGAGAAGTGAAATCGTTATTTTTAGGGAGGAGTGCGTAAGAGCCGTTAATATTTGTTGAGTAGAGAATTCCGTTGTTTCCATTACTTAAAATCACATTTCTTATTTTTTCAGTTTTTATTTTTTTCGCGATATTACTTAAGCTTATTATTTCCCAAGCTTTTAAGTCTGTGATAATATGCGTGTCTAAATCAGACAAAACCGCTCCTATTTTTTTGGGATTAAGCCAAAAGCGATAACTTAAAATTTTTTCTTTAGCCGCAAGCAAAACTTTTTGCTGTCGTTCCGAACGCGCGAAATCAGAATTTTCACCATTGCTTCCATGCCGCGAACGGGCATATTTTAGCGCGCGATTTCCGTTCATAACCTCCCATCCTTTAATAAAACTCACTGGTTCGTATCCGAAATTATTGTCAGGGTATTGCCTGTCAACAAAAGATTTTTCAATATAAATTTTTAAGCCGCCTAAATCGTCTACGATATTTTTAAATCCATCAAAATCAACCCTCATATAATAATGGATCGGCAGATCAAAAATTTTTTCTACTGTTTCAACAGCCAAAGCAGTCCCATACCCTGTTTTTTTAGATTCTCCGAAAGCGTTAGCATGATTGATTTTATGCCAGCCGCTTCCCTCTATCGGCACATAAAGATCTCGCGGAACAGACATAAGCGCTACCTTTTCAGTTGACGGCTGAATGCTGGCGATAATAAGAGTGTCGGTTAAATACGGCCCGCTATGTCCTTTTCCGCCCATCCCTAAAAGAAGAATATTTATTCTGTCTTCCGATTCGCCGCTAAGTTTTTTATTTTCGCCTCCGGTAATATTTTTAAAAGTGATTAAATTTTTAATCCCTTGTCCTATGTTATTCACAATGCCGCCGTTCTGATCAGGCAGCCCTGATTTATTGTTTTTATATGAAGAAAAAATTCGCCAACTGAAAGTGCTGAAAGAAAACAGCAATATTATAAAAAAATATATTGAAAATTTTAAAAATTTTGATTTTTTTGCTGGATAATATATTCCGTTAATATAATACCCATTTTTCATAGATTGTAAAAAGTCAATTTTTCGCATTTGATTATTTTTTGATTTTATGCTTATATTAAAATATACTACTTAATAATTAAAAATTATGCAAATAATAAAGAATAAAAATGTTAGGCGGATCGTCCGCGTAATTGTTGAAAATGTTAAGATACTGCTCGTTTCTTTGGCGATTATTATTCCTGTCCGATATTTTTTAATTCAGCCATTTTATGTGAAAGGCGCGTCAATGGAGCCGAATTTTCATAATCGCGAATATTTAATAGTTAATGAAATAGGATACCGTTTTGATAATCCAAAACGCGGAGATGTAATCGTGTTTAAATATCCTCTTGACAAAAAGCAATATTTTATTAAAAGAGTTATCGGACTTCCGAACGAAAGAATTGTTATTGACAACAGTGCCATAACCGTGTATAATCAAAATTTAAGCGATGACGGAATTAAATTAGATGAAAGATATCTTGATATAAACGAGAAGACAACAGGCGATATAGATATTACATTAAAAGATGATGAATATTTTGTGCTTGGAGATAACAGAATGCATAGTTTGGATTCTCGCGTTTTTGGGGTATTGCATGAAGATTTGATTGTCGGCAAGGCATGGTTTCGCGGCTGGCCGTTTGAACAATTCGGGTTTTTAGAGGATTTTGAGTATTGATCAAGAAGCAGGAATTAAGAAGTAAGAGTTAAGAATATTTATAGCAGAAGAGCACGGTAAAATTGTTATGGTTCTTTGGGGGAGATTGTAATGAGATAAAATTAAAAATAATAATTATTAACCATAAAAATTATGTCACAAAAAGAATTTAGAGATCCATCTTGGGATATTGCACAAGAACAACAAGAATCTAGTGCAGAAAGAGAGATTAACGAGTATGTAGAACAAATGCAGGAAGCACTTGGTGGTTTACTTGTAGATAAAGCTAGATCCGAAATAACTTTAAGAGAGGCTTTTAAAGACAGCTTAATATTAAATAGATGTTTTGATAATGTTATCGCAGATATTGAAGGAAATCTTGATTTAGATGTAACTCAAGGCGTGGTGGATAAGTTTATTTCTAAATATGATTTAGATGCTAAAAAATTTTCAATTTATCAATTGCAAGAATTAATTGCTAAAACCGATCAAAAAAATTAGAACACGACGAAATCGTCGCAGTCTCTATCTGAAATTGTGACGGTGCAAAAGAATTCATAATTTATAATTCTTAAATTTTAAATTTTATGGGGCGAAGACCTAAAAATAAGACAATCATTAAAAAGAGGGGGAAAGTAAAACCGCCTCAGCTTTTGCGCGGGATGAAAGATATTATTCCGCAAGAGCAGGATTATTGGAATTTCGTAAGAGATGCCGCGCGAAAAATAGCGCAGGAATACGGCTTTAAAAGAATAGAAACTCCGATTTTAGAAAATTCAACTTTATTTGTCCGCGCTACAGGGAAGCATACTGATATTGTGGAGAAAGAGATGTTTTCTTTCACGGATCAAGGAGGTGAGAAAGTTTGCTTAAAACCAGAAGCAACGCCTGGAATTGTTAGGGCATATATTGAACATGGGATGCTAAATCTTCCACAACCCGTGAAACTTTATACGATATCTCCGCTTTTTCGGCGTGAAAGACCGCAGTCTGGTAGGACAAGGCAGCATCACCAGTTTGATTTGGAAATTATAGGCGATAAAAATTCAGTTATAGAAGGACAGTTATTATTGATAGCGTATAAATTTTATAAGGAAATTGGGATTAATATCAAAATTAAAATAAATAGTTTGGGTTGCGTTGAATGCTCTCCGCGATATAAAGAAAATTTAGTCTCTTATCTAAAAGGGAAGAGGACAAAATTATGTCCTGATTGCAAAAAGCGGCTTGCTAAAAATCCGCTGCGAATTTTAGATTGTAAAGAAGAAAAATGTAAAGCTATATCAGCGGAAGCGCCGCAAATAGTGGATTGGTTATGCGAGAATTGCAAAGATCATTTTACGAAAGTTTTAGAATATGCTGATGATTTGTCTATTCCTTATGAATTAGATCCTTGCTTAGTTAGGGGACTTGATTATTACACAAAAACAGTTTTTGAAATTTTTCCTGAACATTCAGAACACAGTAATAGAAGACAGAATGCTTTAGGCGGAGGAGGTAGATATGATGATTTAATATATGATTTTGGCGGAAAAGATACGCCTGCTTGCGGAATGGGACTTGGTATTGAAAGAGCGATTGTTCAATTAAAGGAGAATAGAATTGAAATAAATAAAAAACAGGATTTTGAAATTTTTGTCGCCCAACTTGGAGAAAAGGCGCGCGTGAAAGCGTTGGAACTTTTTGAAAATTTAAGGCAGATCGGAATAAAAACAGCTGAAAATTTTTCCAAAGGAAGCCTAAGAAGCCAATTAGAATTAGCGAATAAGTTGGGAGTTAAAGCGACTTTAATAATTGGGCAAAAAGAAGTTTTAGATAAAACTATTTTGGTTCGCGATATGGAAAGCGGAATTCAGGAAGAGGTAGATTTTTCCAAAGCCATCTCGGAAGTTAAAAAAATATTAAAGAAAAAATAAATTATGTTTATATTAGAAAGGAGCGTGTTAATGTGCCAAAAGTAAAAAGAAAGCCGGGAGAAACATTTGAAGCGTATTTTCGGCGTTTTACAAAAACTATCCAACAGAGCGGAAGATTGATTCAATCACGAAAAGTTAAGTATTTAAGCAAAGATAAAAGTAAATTAGAACAAAGAAAATCAGCCTTGATGAAAAAAGATATTTGCGGGAAAAAGGATTATTTGCTTAAGATAGGAAAGATAACCGAAGAAGAGCGGAATTATGGAAAATTTAAAAGAAAAAAATAAAGAAAAATAAAAAAGTTTAGCCATTTTTAAAAAGGTTAAACTTTTTTATTTATGTAAAAGCATTGACAAAATATTAAATTTTGTTATAATTTAAGGTTAATTTTAAATTAAGATTATAAAAAATTATGACAATTAAAATAAAAAACTTTATCGCAATTTTTGTAATTTTTGTTTTTGCTTTGGCAATAACTCAAAACGTCTGCGCTAGTGAATCAGCCCAAGTTAAAGTAATTATAAGGGATAGTTATGGAAGGCTTTTGAAAAATACAAAATTTGAAATTTTTCATCAAGTTTGTGATGCGAACGGGAAACGCATTTTAGGGAAACGTGTAATAAGCGGCAATTCTGGAAAAACAGGAGAAAAATCGTTTAAGATGGATGTCCAACCTTTTATAGATAATGGACAAAGAAACAGATTTGCGTTTAAAATTTATTCACCTACTAGCAAAAAGACACCATTCTATTTTTGGGATATTATAATTTCAAATAATCGTTCCTATACAAAAGCTTTTAGATTAAGTTCCGTGAAAGTTATTTTTCGCGGCGTAGATCAAGATATTTTAAAGAATAAAAAGTTCACTATTTATTCGCGAAATATTGAATTAAATGAATGCGCTTGCGATAAAGAAAAAATATTATCGCTTTCAACAGGATCTGAGGGATGCAGCATAATTCATCTACCAGAAGGAAGGTATACTGTTGAAATTCCAACAACAAAAAAAATGTATATTAGCAAGGATTTTTATATTACTTCTGAGAAAAGAAGAATTTTTGATTACAGTATAAGCAATTCAACGATTGTTTTTCGCGACAGCGATGATGAATTGTTTATAAAAAAGAAATTTGAAATTTATAAACAATCATCAGATATAGACTATAATTTTATATTGGGAGAAAAAGTAGGCTCTTATGATACTGGGGTTAAAGGGAATAAAAATATTATTTTATCGCCGGGAGTATACGCGATTAAATTTTCTGGAAACGTTAAACAGTCGTATTATTTAAATAATCAAGAAATTATAGAATCCGAGTCAAAATTTATTGAATATAGATTAAGTTCTTTAAAAATCGGTTTTATAAATAAAAGCGAAAATAAAAAATTCAATAAAATTAGGACGACGATTTATAGTCAAAAATTAGATAATAACAACCAAAAAATATTAGGGAAAAAGATATATAGTTTTGTTATTACGAGCGGCGATTTTAAAAATTTATATTTGCCAGCAGGACAGTATGCTTTATTGACTGGAAAAGACAAATTTTTTAACATCAATATTTACGATAATAGATCAAGCGAATTGAGTTTTGTTAAATTGATAGACAGATACAGTTATAAATTTTCAGATCCTATTCAAATTGAAAAAGCCAAATCCGCGAAAAAGTTTCAGCAATTTTATGGAAAAGAGAGGTTGAGTGATTTAAGAGAAGAGAGAAGGCGAGCGATAATATTAAAACAGGAGTTAGAGCTGATTTTAGGAAAAAACAGAATCGGGGTTGCGGCTCAGGATTGGCATATTTTAGTGAATTCTTTTATCTACGGCGGATATTCCGCCAGCGAAATTGCTGATACGATTAGAAGCGGACCGCTCGCGGTTCATCCGACAATCCCAGCTGTCAGTTGGAGAAAGTCAAACGATTATAAAAAGTACTTGCGAAGGGCTAAATAATTTAAGAAAAAAATAAAGTATATTTTTAAAAAGGCGCGCAATCGCCTTTTTGCTTTTTCGCGTTTTTTGGTGTATAATAATATTATCCAATTATTTCACTCAAATTCATAGATTAAATTCATAGATTAAATTTGATAAAAATCGCTAAAAAATATAATATAAAGTATGTAGTTAATAATCACAGATTTTATATAAAAATTTGCAGTTAGGTTAAATTTTTAAAAAATGGAAATAGAAAAAATAAAAAAAATAATCATTGATCAAAAAGAAGAAATTACGGAATTTTTTAAGAACGAAAAAATAATTAAAAGAGACGCGGACTTAAGAATTTTTAAGAGATTTTTAAGCCATCCGAATATTTTAGTTATTTCAGGCGTAAGACGAAGCTGAAAATCAGTTTTGGCGCTGCAAATTTTAGAAAAAGAAAAATATGGCTATCTGAATTTTGACGACGAACGGCTAACTGGATTTACTTCTGAAGACTTTAATAAAGTTTTGGAAGCATTTTACGAGTTTGATAGCGATTTGGATTATTTTATTTTTGACGAAATTCAAAATATTAAAAATTGGGAGCTTTTTACAAATCGTCTGCGTCGGACGAAAAAAATAATTGTCACTGGCAGTAATGCGCATATTCTTTCGGGAGAATTAGCCACTCATTTAACAGGACGGCATATAAATTTTACTCTTTACCCTTTTTCTTTTAAAGAATTTTTAAAATTTCAAAAAATAGAGTTTCAGAATAAAGATTTTTATTCCACCAAGAAAATTTCCCAAATTAAAAAACATCTAAACAATTATATAGCCGTCGGCGGTTTTCCTGAGGCTTATAAATTTGGAAAAGCGATTGTTGGCA
>JAYEJQ010000076.1:0-6716 GCA_034660735.1 Patescibacteria group bacterium
GCGGATAGAATGCGACCGAAAACGTTTGACGGTTTCGTGGGGCAGGAAAAACTTTTAGAAAAAGGAAAAATTTTGCGGAAAACAATTGAGATTGATTCTATATCGTCAATGATTTTTTGGGGTCCTCCAGGATCAGGAAAAACAACTTTGGCTTCCATAATCGCCAAGATTACAAAAGGAGAATTTGTGAAATTAAGCGCGACATCAAGCGGGGTAAAAGATTTAAGAAAAGAGATAAAGAACGCGGAAGAAAGAATAAGCGGAAATAAAAAAACAATTCTGTTTATTGACGAGATACACCGCTTTAATAAATCTCAGCAGGATATTTTGTTGCCGTATGTGGAAAACGGAACAATTATTTTAATAGGAGCGACAACTGAAAATCCGAGTTTTGAAATTAACAGCGCTTTACTGTCCCGATGCCGTGTTTTTGTTTTAGAAAAATTAAATTCAGAGCATATAGAGGAAATTTTAAAAACCGCCTTAAAAGATGAAATTGACGGTTTAGGAAAATTAAAAATAAAAATAGAAAAAGGATGCTTGAAATTTCTTGCTGAAATATCCGACGGCGACGCGCGGACTGCTTTAAACGCTTTGGAGTTTTCTGCTAAAATGTCAAAAAAGATAGACAAAAAAATAATAAAAGAAGCGCTGCAAAAATTTATCAATTATGATAAAGACGGCGAAGAGCATTATAATATTATTTCCGCCTTGCATAAATCAATACGTGGCGGAGACGCGGACGCCGCGCTGTATTGGCTGGCAAGGATGCTGGAATGCGGCGAAGAACCGCTTTATATCGCGCGCAGGTTAGTTCGGTTTGCATCGGAGGATATTGGGATTGCCAATTCGCTCGCGCTTAATCAAGCTGTTGCCGCTTATCACGCCTGTCATTTTATCGGGATGCCTGAATGTTCTGTCAATCTCGCGCAAGCAGTTGTCTATTTGGCGAAGAGTAAAAAGAGCAATAAATTATATAAAGCTTATCAAAAAGCGGTTGACGATGTGAAAAAATACGGCGGACTTCCTGTTCCGATTCACATCAGAAATGCTCCAACCAAACTTATGAAAAATTTAGGATACGGAAAAGATTACAAATATTCCCCTAATTTTGACTATAAAGAGAAACAAGAATATTTTCCAGACGAATTAAAAAATAGAAAATATTTAGAGTTTTAAATTTTGGAGAGTTCGCCTAGAGGCCTATGGCACTTGCTTGGAAAGCAAGCGGGTTAATCCCCACGCGAGTTCGAATCTCGCACTCTCCGCAGATTACTAAATTTGTTTTAAACCAAGTCAAATTTTACAACCAACAGCAAGTAAATAATTTAAAAAAACGTTTGACAGGCTTATTTCTAAAAGTGAAGAGTTGAAATTTTTAGTCGGCTTTAATTGTCTTGATAAAATTAAAAAACAATAAAATATCGTGAATTTGCGTGAAATATTGATAGTATTCACGCTATATTGACAAGGAAGCGTGAATATGATACAATCATAGTAATAATTCACGAAAAATTAAAAATATGCCGATAACAAAAAAAACAAAAGATAAAATATATGAGCTTAAAAAAGAATATGATGGTTTAAAAAAAGACAAGCAATCTCTTTTAGATATTGTTTTTGAAGCGGAACTTCCGGAATCAGTTTATAATTCTAATGCTATTGAAAATTCAACCTTAACTATAGCGGAAACAGAAAAGATATTAATGGAAATGGAAGTGTCTCGCGATGTCTCCGTGCGGGAAATATTTGAAGCAAAAAACTTGGCGCGCGTATTTGAATATTTAAAAAAGAAAATAAACGTTAAAGAAATAGATAAAGATTTTATTTTATTGCTTCATAAAATGTTAATCTCAAATATTAATGACGATATCGCAGGCAGATTTCGCAAGCAAAATGAGTATGTCCGCGTAGGGACGCATATCGCGCCAGCTCCTGAGCATATTGAAGATATGATGGACGCGCTTTTGTTGGAATATTCAAGCAACGACAGAGATTATTTTTTGGAAAAAATTTCCAAGTTTCATTTGGAGTTTGAAAATATCCATCCTTTTTGCGATGGCAACGGGAGAATTGGACGAGTGCTTATGAATTTTCAGTTGAGGCAATTGGGATTTCCGCCGATTATAATTCGTGATAAAGAAAAACAATTGTATTATGGCTCATTCGGAGAATATAGAAATAGCAACAAGAAAAAAATATCCATTATGAATAAGGTTGTTGTTTTGGCTTTGTTTGAATCATTCCATAAAAGATTGGCGTATCTAAAAGGAAAACAAATCATAACTTTAGCCGATTATTCCAAAAAATCCGAAGAGTCGTTAAAGATACTTTTAAATAAATCCAAAAGACAAACTATTCCAGCCTTTAGGGAAAAGGGGGCGTGGAAAATTGGGGCTTAATTTTTTTGTCGCATAAGATTTTGGCGGAATTAATTATCTTGATAAAATTAAAAAAAATAAAAGATGAAAAAAAAGAAATTATAATCGCGATTGAAAATCAGTAACAAAGTTCTTGCTAAAAATATAGAAATATGCTATTATAATTCTATACATTCCTAAAAAGCGGAATAAAAAGAAACATTATGCAATTTTTTGAATTAAAAACGAGATTAAGCAATTTTTTGGTTTTTTCTACAAAGGATATAGAAAAAATTGATTCTGAATTTCATAGCCAAAGATTAAGTGAGTGGCAAGCAAAAGGATATATTAAAAAAATAACCAAAGAATATTACATTTTTTCTGATTTAGAAATAAATGAATCAGTATTGTTTTTAATTGCCAATAAAATATATTCGCCGTCTTATATTTCTTTTGAGATGGCTTTTTCGTATTATAATTTAATACCAGAGGCAGTTTACGGCGTTACTTCAGCTGCTTCTAATAAAACAAATAATTTTAAAACTGATTTTGGCGAGTTTATCTATCGTCATATTAAGTCGGAATTGATGTTTGGATATAAGCTAATCAAATACAAAGATCAAAGTTTTAAAATTGCGGAAATTGAAAAAGCCCTGCTTGATTATTTTTATCTGAATACGCGCCTAAAAACAGAAAACGATTTTATTGAAATGCGTTTTAACGGCGAGGAATTTAAAGTTTTGGCGAATATTGATAAATTAAATAAATATTTAAAAGTTTTTAATAATAATGCCTTAGAAAAAAGAGTGAAAAAATTTTTAAAATATATAAATTATGCTTAGTTTATCTCAAATAGAACAATCCTATCCGGAAAATCTCCGCGCTTTTAAGAAAAATATTCTGCGAGAATATTTGCAGTATAAAATTTTGGAAATTATTTTTAATTCTAATTTTGCCGGAAGCTTGTCATTTTTAGGAGGAACTGCTTTACGAATAATCTACGGAAATACTCGTTTTTCTGAGGATCTTGATTTTGATAATTTTGATTTTAATAAAAACGATTTTTTCGCGCTGACGAAAGAGATTGAGAATGGGCTTAAAAAAGAAGGATGTGAAGTGGAAATTCGCAATGTATTTAAGGGCGCTTATCGTTGCTATATTAAGATACCAAAAATTTTGTTTGATAATGAAATTTCAAATTTAAGAGAGGAAAAGATTACGATTCAAGTAGATACTGTTCCGCATAATTTTAATTATGAGCCAGATAAAAAAATTTTGAATAAATTTGATGTTTTTACTCAAATTTTATCTACTCCGTTAGACATTCTTCTATCGCAGAAAATTTACGCGGTTTTTAATCGTAAAAGAATAAAGGGCAGGGATTTTTTTGATATAGTATTTTTACTTTCAAACACAAAACCGAATTATGATTATTTGGAGAAAAATATAAATATAAAAAATAGCGGAGAGTTAAAGAAAAAAATAATTAGTTCCGCGGAGAAAATTAATTTTAATGAGCTTGCAAAAGATGTTGAACCTTTTTTGTTTTATCCTAAAGATAGCAAAAAAATTAAAATGTTTTCTGAATATATTAAACAAATTGAATTTTAGGTTATAAATTATTAGACAACTATGCAAAAAGATAAATTAAACAAATGGGAAATTATAATTTATTAGACTTTTAAAAAAAGGTTAATTTAAAGGTGCGGTTTGAAAATGAAATTGTTAATATTTAGTTGAATAGGAGTAAAATAGAAGTGTGGTAATTTTATTAAATTAATTTTGTAAAGTGAAATATGGCAAAAATAAAAGATCTGCCAAAACACGAACAGCCTCGCGAGAAGCTGATTGAAAAAGGCGTTAAGAATTTACGGGATAGTGAACTTATGGCTGTTTTATTGCGGACTGGGATTGAAGGAAAAAATGTTTTAAAAGTGTCGGAAGAAATATTAAATAAATTTCCAAAGAAAAAACTTTTGGCGCTTGATTTTGAAAAGTTGTCAAAAATAAAAGGAATAGGCGCTGGAAAAGCGTGCTTGCTTTTAGCGGCGTTTGAATTGACAAAGAGAGCTTTGGATGTTGAAGACAATAATTTACCTATTATTAATAACGCGAAAGACGCAGTCGCGCAAATACAAGAATTACGGATTGCCAAAAAAGAGCATTTTGTTGTTCTATATTTAAACGCGCGAAATCAATTGATTCATAAAGAAACAATTTCAATCGGAACTTTAAATGCCAGTATTGTTCATCCGCGAGAAGTGTTTAAGCCAGCGATTGAATGTTTAGCTGCAAGCATAATAGTAGCGCATAATCATCCGAGCGGGGATACGGAGGAATCGGGCGATGATATAGATATAACTAAAAGGTTATTTGATGCTGGAAAAATTTTAGGGATTGAAGTTATTGATCATATAATAATTACAAAAGATAAGTGGAAGAGTTTTAAAGACGAAAATTTAATTTAAAAATTATAAACCCATTGCAACTTATAAAATCCACAGGAAAATATAATAAAACTATGAAAAATAAAAATACAAATTTAAACACAACAAAAGAACAAGAACGTTCAGAATTGCATCGCGCTATTTGGCAGATTGCCAATGATTTGCGAGGGAGCGTAGACGGAGCTTATTTTAGAGATTATGTTCTTGGAATGCTTTTTTATCGTTTTATTAGTGAAAATCTTACTAATTTTATTAATGATGATGAACGACGAATTTCTGGAAAAGAACAATTTGATTACGCAAAGATGAACGACAAAGAAGCAGAATTTGGTAGAAAAGAAACTATTATAAATAAAGGTTTTTATATTTTGCCGAGCGAACTTTTTGTAAATGTTCAAAAAAATGCCCGCAATGATGAAAATTTGAATGAAACACTTTCTAAAATTTTTGATAATATTGAAAATTCTGCTAGAGGATTTGACAGTGAAGATGATCTTAAGGGATTATTTAAAGATTTAGATGTGAATTCTGATAAACTTGGGGCAACAGTAGAGAAAAGAAATCAAAAATTATTGAAACTTTTAGAAGTTATTGGCGGTTTTCGTCTTGGCAATTATTCTGACAATACCATTGATATTTTTGGCGATGTTTATGAATATTTACTTGGAATGTATGCATCTGACGCTGGGAAAAAAGGAGGTGAATTTTATACTCCTCAAGAAGTGAGCGAACTTTTGGCGGAAATAACAACTGTCGGTAAAAAGGAGGTAAATAAAGTTTATGATCCTTGTTGTGGGTCTGGTGCGTTGCTGTTAAAATTTGCCAAAGTGCTTGGCAAAGAAAATGTGCGACTTGGTTTTTTTGGTCAAGAAAAAAATCTGACTACTTACAATCTTTGTCGTATAAATATGTTTTTGCACGATATTAATTATAATCATTTTGATATAGCTCACGGCGATACTCTCACTGACCCAAAACATTGGGACGATGAACCTTTTGACGCTATTGTTTCCAATCCTCCGTATGCAATTAAATGGGATGGTGATGGAAACCCATTAATGATTAATGATCCTCGTTTTTCTCCGGCGGGAGTTTTGGCGCCAAAAAGCAAAGCGGATTTAGCGTTTACTATGCATATGCTTTCGTGGCTTTCAACTAGCGGAACCGCGGCGATTGTTGAATTTCCAGGCGTTCTTTATCGTGGCGGAGCAGAGCAGAAGATTCGTAAATACTTGATTGATAATAATTATATTGATGCAATTATCCAATTGCCACCAGATTTATTTTTTGGAACAACTATCGCAACTTGTATTATTGTTTTGAAAAAAAGCAAAAAAGATAATCGGATTTTATTTATTGACGCTTCTAAAGAGTTTATGCGGGGCGGGAATAAAAATAAATTAAGCGAAGAAAATCGCAAAAAGATTCTTAATGCGTTTATTAAACGAAAAGACGCGAAATATTTTACAAAGTTAGTAGATAATAAAACCATTGCGGAAAATGATTACAATATTGCGGTTTCAAGTTATGTGATAGCGGAAGACACTCGCGAGGTGGTTAACATAAAAGAGCTTAATAAAAAGATTAAAAAAATCGTCGCAAGGCAGAGTGAGCTGAGGACGGCGATTGATGAGATAGTTAGCAATATTGAAAAATAATTAAAAAACTATGAAAAACGAAAATCAAAAAAATTCAATAATAATTTATGAAGGCAAAAATGGTCAGCCGAGTATTGAGGTGCGGTTTGAGGGTGAGACTGTTTGGCTTAGCCAAAAGCAAATGGCGGAACTTTTTGATAAGGACAGAAAAACTATTACAGAACACATCCAAAATGTTTTTAAAGAGGGAGAATTAGCGGAAAATTCAGTATGCCGGAAATTCCAGCATACTGCCGAAGACGACAAAACAT
>JAYEJQ010000077.1:0-6669 GCA_034660735.1 Patescibacteria group bacterium
TTTTTTATAATTTGCTTAAATCTAAATAGTCATCAAATTGAATTTTTTGAACAAATTCTGGCATATGACTAATTAAGATGATTGTTCCCTTGTAATCGTTAATTGCTTTGGCGATTACTGGAATATGGCGGAAATTTATATGATTAGTAGGCTCGTCAAGCACTAAAAGCCCAGGTTGCATTAATACTAATCTAGCGAACGACAAAAGACCTTTTTGTCCTTCTGAAAGATATGATACTTTATAGCCAAATAAGTCTCCAGTTATTAAAAATCCTGCGGCAACCGCGCGTAATTGTTGAGTGTCAACTCCGTCGCACGAAACAGACTCAAGTGATTCAAAAACAGTCTGCTCATAATCAAGAGTGGCAAAATCCTGACTATAATAGCCAACTCTAACGTCATCCATAATTTTTGTTTTTTTTGATTTACCATTAACTAAGGTTCTAAGCAGAGTGCTTTTCCCGATTCCATTCGGTCCAGAAATCAACAGCCGTGATTTTTTGTTTAAAATTTTTTCAACAACTTTTATGACTGGTTCGTGATTTTGAATAACTTTAAATTCTTTGATTGTAACAATATCTCCAAATATATTTTGCGCTTGAATTGTAAAATTCCTAATAGTCTTATCTTCTTTTCTTAAATCAACTTTGTTATCTTCAAGCTTGGTTGTTTCGTCGCTCATTTTTTTGGCTAATTTTCTCATTTTTCCGCCTTTGCGCGCGAAAAAATTAACTTTTTGTTTGCGATCTTTGATTAATTTTTCCAATTGAGCGTTTTTTTTACGTTCTCTTTCAATTCTATTTTTAATTTCCTCAACTACCGAATAATAATCCCCAACATAAGTTTCAATTTTTTTTGTAAAGACATCAAGGTATAAAACTCCATCTGTAAAACAATTTAAAAAATCAGCATCGTGAGAAATCACAATTACGGTTTTTTCATACATTATTAAAAATTCTATCAAATGGTCTATTCCGTCTTTATCAAGATTATTTGTTGGTTCATCTAAAAGTAAGATATCAGGCTTTTGAATCAATGCATTCGCCAAAAGAAGCCGCGCTTGTTGTCCTCCAGAAAGTTCAACGATTAACCGATTTGTAGGCACTGATAAATTGACAACTTTCATTACTTTAGAAATTTCGCTTTTAAAATTTGGCGGGGTAATCTCAAACGATGAAGTAAAATATTCTTCAACTGTTTTTTTAAAGTCGTTCCTATCAATTGTTTGTCGAGCTGTTGCTATGCTCGCCCCGTCAGTAATTGAAATTTTTCCCTCTTTAACCTTTTGTTCGCCTTTAATTAAATCAAATAAGGTGCTTTTTCCAGCTCCATTTTGACCCATCAATGTAATTTTTGAACCTGTATGCGCGCTAAAATTAACCTCATCAAAAAGAGGTTTTTTATGTGAATATTCAAATACAACATTTTCAAATTTAAGTATTACTTGGTTTGCCATAATTTAAAAAACAACTCAAAAATTTTTGAGATGTTAAGATTTTTCATTACTGAATTATATTACAATCAATAAGCTCAAAAGTCAATCTATTGTATTAGTTTAACATTAAAATACAAGGGCTATACAAATTTTAAAATGTGTGTTAAATTTCTTTTAATGGGCGAGTGGCGGAATTGGTAGACGCGCTTGGCTTAGGACCAAGTATCGCAAGATGTGGAGGTTCAAGTCCTCTCTCGCCCACAAGAGAATTAAAATACGAGCCGCAATATACGGCTCATATTTGTTTTTTTATACTTCAAGAATGACAGGCAAAACCATTGGGCGGCGCTGGGTTTTTTGGTAAAGGAAATCACCGACTAAATCTCGCACATTATTTCGGACATAAGTCCAATTTATCGGTTTCTCTTTTGTTTTTTGCGCGATTATTTTTTTAACGCGAGAACGGGTTTCATTTAAAAGCGCGCGCGATTCTTTCATATAAATAAATCCGCGCGAAATAATGTCTGGCTCCTGCGTAACTTGTCCAGTTTTACTGTTAATAATTACAATAATCGTGAACATTCCGTCTTTGCTCATCATCTGCCTGTCTCGCAGGACAATATGCCCGACATCGCCGACACCTAGACCGTCAACCATAATATAATCGGTTGGCGCTTTTTTATTTGTCGCTTTAATTGAATTTCTGTCAAGTTCAATTATTCGTCCGTTTTCAGGAATTAAAATATTTTTTTTGTCAATTCCAACGCTTTCCGCTATCTCGCCATGAAGTTTCAACATAAAATAATTGCCGTGAATTGGGAGGAAGAATTTTGGTTTTACCAAACTTATCATCATTTTTAAATCTTCAACTTGCCCGTGTCCGCCAGCGTGCACATCCATCATTTTATTATGAATAACTTTTGCCCCGCGGCGGTAGATTGAATCTTTTAAACTTTGGATCGTCCGTTCGTTTCCTGGGATAACCGAACTTGAAAATATAATTGTGTCATTCGGCTTGATTTTTATAAAGCGGTGTTCATTGTTGATAATCCGCATTAAAACAGCCCTGCCTTCGCCTTGCGCGCCAGTGCAGATAACTAAAACATTTTTATCATCGTAATTTTTAACCTGCTCAATTTTAATCACAGTATCTTTTTTAGTATTGATATATTTTAGCCTTCTCGCGATTTCAACATTTGTTTTCATACTATAGCCGTCAAAAGCGACTTTTCGCCCGTATTTTTCAGCCAATGTTATAAGTTCCTGAATTCTGCTTATTAAAGACGAAAATGTCGCGGCGATTATCCGCCCTTCTTCTTTTTTGAAAATTTCATCCATACTGTCTTGAATTTTATTTTCTGACAAAGAATGGCCTGGAACCATAGCGTCTGTTGAATCAGACATCAAGAGCAGGGCGCCTTGACTCGCGAGCCGCGCGATTCTGCCGATGTCTGCGGGTTTGTCAGCTATAGGTGAAAAATCAAATTTAAAATCTCCAGTATGGAAAATATTTCCGACTGGCGTATGTATAACAGTTCCAATTCCGTCAGGAATATTATGATTGACATGAAAAAAATCAATACTAAAAATTCCAAGTTGGATTCGGTCGATTTTGCTTATTGTGTGAATATTTAATTGAGGATCGTCTTTATAATCGTCTTGTCGTTTTTTAATAATAGCGGCAGTGAGCGGAGCTGTGTAAATTGGCGGATTTCCTAATTTCGGCATAATATGCGGAATCGCGCCGATATGATCCATATGTCCGTGCGTGATAATAACTCCGCGAATATTTTTTTCTCTGCCTTTTAAATAAGAGATATCAGGAATTACGTAATCAATTCCAGGCATATTTTCGTCTGGAAATTGCAATCCCATATCAATAATTATAATGTCATTGCCGTATTCAAAAAGCGTCATATTGCGTCCGATCTCTTCAAGCCCGCCCAAAGGAATAATTTTTAATTTCGGCATTGTTTGTTTGATCGGTTGAAATCTTTGCCGCTGGTGATAGTTTGTGTTTGTTCTAACTGAACTATTTTTTTGTTCAGCTGATTTTTCGTCGGTTTGCGTCGGACGAAACGCCTTTCTTGCCGCGGCTGGAATAACAAATTTGCGTCCACCGCTTGTCGGTCTGTTAAAAGGCGTCGGTTGTTGAAAGTTTTGTGTCATAAAGTAAGTTAGTTATTAAGTTAAAAGTTAAAAAGTTTGTAAAGTTATAAAATTAAAAGAGTTAAAATTTGACAAGATGCTGTTAAAAATTCTATAATATAGAAAAGTTAATTTATTAGGCTTGTTGAGTAATAAATTTTGTAGCGAGAGTTTCAGATTTTGAGGCAAATTTTTCATCCCCCTTCTCGCGAGAGGGGGGATGGAAAATTTGACCAAAATATGGAAATCGCAGCAGAAAGTTATTACGCAACAAGTCTATTTAAAATAAAATTATGAAAGTGTTAAAATTTGGCGCCGTATGGTGCCCTGGATGTATAGTTATGAAACCTCGCTGGGAGGAAATTGAAAAAGAGAATTCGTGGTTAGAAACGGAACTTTACGATTTTGATCAAGATAAGGAGATGGTGGAAAAGTATCAAATCAACGACGAGTTGCCAACATTTGTTTTTTTAGGCAAGAATGGCAATGAATTGACGCGTGTGAGCGGCGAGTTGAACAAGAAAAAGTTAGAAGAGATGATCGCGGAGAATAAGGATAAATAGAATTATCAATTATTAAATCATAAATTTATATATATTTTATAATTTTTTAAAGTATGAATAATAAATATATACTGTTTCTTTTATTATTTTTTGTAATCTCTTTCCCTTTAATCTATTGGCAAAATCAAGAAAAGCCGTTTTTACAAAAAACAGAAATTAGTGAAGAGCAGGGAATAAATCTTTATTTTTTTTGGTCTAAAGGATGTCCACACTGCGAAAAGGAAAAAGAATTTTTAAGAGAAGTTAAGAATAAATATCCGCAAATCGTAATCTCTGATTTTGAAGTGAGCCAAAGCAAGGAAAATATTAAACTTTTAGAAAATATAGGGAATGAATTACAAGTAGATATTAAAGGTGTTCCATTTACAGTTGTTGGAAGAAAATATTTAATAGGCTGGTTTAATAAAGAAATATCAGGCAAGCAGTTAGAAGATTTAATAATTTGCGCGGTTGATAATGGATGCGAAGATGTTGTTGAAAATTTATTATTAACTAATAATGGGGATAAATGCCCTGAAACAGATAATCAAATTAAACCTAAAAGCAAAATAAATTTGCCTTTTATAGGGTCTGTTGATGTAAAAAAGTTTTCACTTCCGATTTTAACAATTCTCATTGCTGGGCTTGATGGGTTCAATCCGTGCGCTATGTGGGTTTTGCTTTTTTTAATCAGTTTTTTGATTAAAATGGAAAACAGAAAAAAGATGTGGATTTTGGGAAGCGCGTTTATTATCGCTTCGGCTTTTGTCTATTATGCGATAATGTTCGCGTGGCTGAATGTTTTGTTGCTTTTTGGGTTTGTTTTATGGGCGAGAATCGCTATCGGATATATCGCTTTCGCTGGCGGAAGTTATAATTTGAAAGAATATTTTACAACTAAATCAAGCGGATGCAAAATCGCTGGCGCTGAAAAGCGAAGAAAAGTTTTTGAAAAAATACAGGATATTATTCAAAACAGAAAATTCGTCTTATCTCTAATCGGAATTATTCTTTTGGCTTTTGCCGTGAATGTTGTTGAATTGGTCTGTTCCGCCGGGCTGCCGCCTCTTTATATTGAGATTTTAACCCTGAATAATCTTGGAGGATTACAATATCACCTGTATCTTTTGTTCTATATTTTTATTTTTATGCTTGACGATTTAATTATATTTTTTATCGCGATGACTACGCTAAAAGCTGTCGGCATAACTACAAAATATTCTAGATTGTCAAAACTAATCGGCGGCGTGATTATGGTTTCCATAGCTCTGCTCTTATGGTTTAAGCCAGAATGGCTGATGTTTGGGTAGAGTAGTATTGCGTCATTCTGAATGGAGCGGTAGCGGAATAAAGAATCCGGTTTGTTATTCGTTGAATTATTTTAAAATAGTTTCAGTTTGATGTCTGGTTTGTTTTAGTAATATTTTAATTATAAGTAAAGCAGATTCTTCGGCTATTGCCTCAGAATGACATTTATTTTTTTAATTATTTTGTAATTGAAAATTGGTAATTGATTGCAAATTGAAAATTGGTAATTGAAAATTATTTTTTAGTGTGGGGATAGGGAGACTTGAACTCCCACGAGAGCAATTCTCACAAGCCCCTCAAGCTTGCGTGTCTACCAATTCCACCATATCCCCATAATTTATCCGTTAATAAAATTTATTATTGACATCTATTTTATTTGTGCTATTCTAAATAGTAGAAAAATCATCCAAAACCCTGTGTCTTTCGAGATATAGGGTTTTGTGATTTTTGTTAAATTATTAAAGTAAATTCCAAAAATCTTTAAACCAATTAAACCACATAAATTTATTTGCTGATTGAATAATTTCTTTTGAAACATGTCCGCGAGTAGAGACAGCAACAACCTTTTTTCCGTGTTTTTGAACATATTTTATCAATGGCGCAAAATCGCTATCACCGCTTAATAAAATCGCCGTATCATAAGCAGGCATCAAGTCAATCATATCAATCGCCACCTCTATATCGCAATTGCCTTTTAATAAAATTTTTCCGTTTTTTAGTTTTATTATTTTAACTTCCTTTATTTTTAATTGAAATCCTTTTCGCGCAAGCATTTCTAATAAATTCGCTTGCCCAGAATTTTCTTTTTTAGTTGAATAATAAAAATAAATATCAACTAATTTTGTTTCTTTGATGAAATATTTTTGCAATTTTTTATAGTCTATTTTCCATTTAAGTTTTTTTAAACTATAAATTACATTTGCGACATCTATAAAAACAGCGACTCTGCCATATTGTTGCCAATTAATTTTATCCATCTTGTTAATTTTTTGGGTTTGTTTCATTAAAATTAATTTTGAATTTGCGGTTTAGCAAAAACTAATTCAATTTCCGACAGGTTCACGCCTGAAACAGTTCTTAAATATGAGAGCTGTTTTTGGTTTTAAAATATTTATTTTTCGCGTTAGTTAAGTATAAATATCATGATTGCCGATAGAATAAAATCTAACAATTTTTTTATCTTTAAAATCAAATATTATTCTATAAGTCTTTTAGGCTATGTAATTTTATGCCTTT